>CAZHFP010000026.1:11889-24359 GCA_964531065.1 uncultured bacterium | reverse complement strand
AGTTCAAACTTGTAAACTTCAGCCAAGCTGTGGAGATTTTTCTCGGCCTGGGCCAGTTCGGCTTGACTCATGACGGGAGAAGTGGAACCGGCCGCTGCCGTTTCCGGCGCGGCAGCCGCCGGCATTGGAGCCGAGGCCACGGGAGCCGCGACAGCAGGTGCCGCCGGTGCCGTGGGAGCGGCTGGAGCGGCGGAAGACAGCATGGCATCCGAATCGGCAGGCGGAGGGGGAATATCATCGGCTTGGGCCACCACGATTTCGTCGTATTTTTCCTGGGCCCTTTGTATCCGCTGGGCCACCTCAAAGCGGGTCAGTATTTTCCCCGAGTCCCCCTTCGGCAACAGCCCCGCCCTTTCCAATTGGGACAGTTGGGAGTAGACCGCATCGCCCGCGAGAACCGGCGCAAAAAAATCGGCGGGGGCGGCCGAAGCCAAAACCGGAACCAAACCCAAAAGGAAAGCCGCCAGGGCCAGGACTTTAGAAGGACACTTCATAGGAAGCCCTCCAAACCTGTTCGTGGCGGTCATAGTCCGGCCGGTCCGCCCAGTTATAGCGGTTCAGAAAAAGATCGCCTTTGAGCCGAATGTCCGGAGTCATGGGATACTCCAAACCGAAAGCCCAAGTATATTTAATAATATTCAAAGAGGCATAGGAATAGCTTCCAACACTGTTGCTATCCAAGTAAAAAGGATAATTGGCGTAAGTGGACGGATTGCCCGTGCCGGTCAGGATATATTCACTGCCTGAGGACCGGGCCTCTTCATAAGCCACGGAACCGACCAGCAAAATTCCAGGGATGGGCAGGGTGAAATCGCCAGCGCCGATAAAAGTCTTTGTGTTGAAAGGATCTCCCAACCCCAAGTCCGTTTTTTGGGTCTTGTAATCAAACGCCAAGCTGTAGACCTTGTCCTTGGCGCCCAATCCTTTTGCCAAATCCGCGCTAACGGCGGCCTCAAACCCGCCGAAAGTCCTGATCGTGGCGAGGGCGGGAGGCGCACCGGTTTCGACCGCCACCGCGCCGTCACCCAGACCGTCCAACACATAATTGGGCTGGATTTCATGCATGCCAAAACTTCCTGAATCCATTACATAAGACGCCTGGGGTTTGAGCCATCCATCCTTGCCGATGTCCGCCGATAAGCCAAAGATGATCCCCAAGCGGTTGGGGGTAGCGTCGCCGTAAGGCAGGATATTCTCCACCGTCCGGTCGTAGGCAGCGAAGGAGGGACGGTTGGTCCCCTGGAAAACATAGTTGTTGATATAACCCGGCAGGTTGTTGTCCAGGTACAAACTCGTGCTGAGGTATCCGGTTTGGCCCGGCACCGCCGAATAGCGGTTGGTTTGGGCGCCGGGTGAGTAAAAGAAAGGCCCGATGTTCAGGTACTTGGCTTTCAAATGAACTCCGGAAATGTTGAGAGATTCTTCCGACAAAATCGCGTAATCCTGGAAAGCTCGGTCCGGGTTATTGCTGTCATCCATGTACTTGCTGAAGGCGGCCTCCGTGGAGCCTGAAAAGCTAACCTGGTCGGCAAGAGGAATATTGAACCGGCCGCTGAGGCTCCCCACCTCGTACTGCTTGGCGAAGGTAAAGGAAAAATCCGGAAGGTAGGGAACGCTGGCGCTGTCCGGATCGTCCCAAAGTAAAAGTCCGGTTCCCGTGAATTCTAGGTTACCGTCGAGGAAGCTCATGGAGGCCTGGCTGCCCGCGTAATAATCGGCGAAGCTGTACTGGGTGGAAGACTTCGTTTCCCCGGCCATGGCCTGGAACTTGAAGGTTCCCAACACCGAATCTCCGGGCCAGGCCAGGGCCGTGGAAGCTTTAAACCCGCGCATGTGCCAATCGGTCCCGTGATCCATATAAACTATTTCCTCAACATCTTTTCGCGTCCGGTGGAAGGAAGTCGGCTCGATAAAGGTATAAACGGGCACTTCGCTGTTCCAAAGGGTCAGTTTCGTGTACTTTTGGTAGAAGTCTCCGGCGGTGAAGCTGAATAACTCGTTGAAATTTTCAAGGGCCAGCCAGCGCAAGACCAGCGTGGGGGTAATAGGATCCACGTAATAGAGCCCCAACGTCCGGTAAAGCCGTGTCTTGGCCTCAAACAATAGGAACGGCACCGGCACGCTTTTGACCCCGAAGTCGATCATCATCACGTCGTTGTAATCCACCGGACCATAGGCAGCGTTGGCGCCCCCTCCGTGGTAATTATTGAAGATGCCTCGGGAGTAGCCGGTCATTTCCGAGCCCGTTCGCTTCAGATATTCCTGCTGGAGATCGGCGAATTTCTCCGCCCGATGCTGCTGTTCATAGATCTTGTCCTCAAGTTTGGCCATATCCACGCCCATGGCGGAGATCTCGGTTTTAAATTCCGCCGCCAGTTCCTCCAGACTTTTGGAGGCCGCCATATTGTCGGCCGAAACCGGAGCGGGCTGGGCATCCGGAAGCGCCAGTTCTCCAGGCATGGAAGGGGGAAGGTCATTCAAGGATGGCGGCGGCAGCACGTCCGCCTGGGCTAAAACCATTTGCGAGGCCTTAGCCGTCAACTGGGCCACTTGAAGATTGGTCAAGGACTTCACCGCACCCGCGGGCGCGTCGATCCATCCCGCCGCCGCCAGGTCGGCGACACGCGAATCGATCCAGGGGTCCCGGTCGGTGGACGAAAGGGTTCCATGGCTGGCCCAAAGGGGCGCCGTCAGGGCCAGAAACCCGGTTAATTGTAGAACAATCCGCTTTTTCACTTTTTAAACCCTTCCCTATTTAGAAAACAAAATACAACTGGCTGAAAACCTGATCGCCCTGGTAGCTATTGGCCGGGACATAGGTGTCATGGAAAATCAAATGCTTATAGCGGCACTCAAGTTTGGCGCCGCCCCAGGGAATGTCCCAGGCGAAACCCGCGCCGACGGAATCAGTCCGGTAGTCGACCAACGGATAGGTGAAAATAGATTTCCAGTATTCCACACCGTAATCAAAGGAAATGTTCACGTTCTTCACCGCCTGGAGCATCAGGGTTCCGTCATAAAGAACCTGGTCGAACAAGTTGGGAATATTGGGCTGGGTAGGATCCATGGATTTTCCCGAAACCCGGTTGTCGGTCATGAAAAAAGTCCCGTAAAAAGGTGCCTCCATGTCGAGCATCTTATTGAGCTTTAATTTGGTAGTCAGGGAAATGTAGTTGTAGGACTTTAGCTGGTTCAAGTTGACATAGACATTTTTACCCCCGTTGGTCTCGATGACCCCGGGCGAGGAATAAACCGGGAGAATGAGGGGAATCCGTTCATTGCTCATTTGAAAAAGATAACGAACGTCGTCAAAGGGCCCATTCGTAGGATTAAAACCGACATTTCGGACCGCCTCCAAATTGGCGATATAAGTGTCGCGGACTACATAAGGAGGATTTGAGTATCCGCCCCAGAAATTCAAACCCCAAAGGCCCTCATCATCCGGATAATAGAAAGAAAGCAGGCTGGTCGGCTCGATGACGTTGTAACCTTCCGGATCATAGGCGGCGCGGTACTCAGTCTTTTGTGCCACATCGAAATTGACGACGATATTATCCAGGAAACTTGGCCAGCTCTTCATCCAATCCTGTTTGCGGCCGTTCCAGCCCAGATTGACCCTCCAGCCGTAGCGGTCGCTGATGAGGTTGTCCACTTCCCCGACCGCCCCGTAGACATCCGGCACATGATCCGGCGTCGGTTTCTCCCCGTAGCGGGCGAAATCAAACCCGCTCATCATGACCTTGCTCTGGAAGTCGGCGTAATCGTCGCTGATGGCCTGGTAGGAAACGGTGAAGGGATAAAAAGAAATGGAGCCTAAGCCCGCTCCCGCTTCCACCGGCTTGGGATCCAAGGGATTCAAGGCGTCATAACCGCTGTAGTAATGGGAGAAGCCCCATTCCAGGTTGATCATGACCGGATTCAGGTTGACGTTTAAGTCCGCTTCATAATCTTTCAAGTCCAGCTGGGGCGTGAGGTTATTGCCAAAATTATCGTTCACCCACTCGGTACCCAGGGAGGTTCGGATCACCCCATTTGCGAAGGGCTGGGAATATTTTAAAGCCTGCTCCCACCTCTGGGTCTGGGTCGTGGAAGTCCCCATGCGGCCGATCATGAAGTTCATTTTAGCGTCTTTGGAAACCAGGGGCAGGTTGGTTCCGGTCATGTAGAGTCCGTCAAAGACCCGGTCGTTGGTGGACTGGGCCCCGACCGAGGCCGTGGCCACGAACCCGATGCTGTTCATGTAATCGTCCCAAGTCTTGGTGTCCTTATCATCGGAAAAGTTTTTAATCTCAAAGGGTTTCTCAAAACGCCTCACGGAGGTGGGCGAAATGCCCCGGAGGAAGTCTCCAATGGTCGTGTCTCCTTTATAAGCTTCCACGGCAAAATTAGTGTCCCAGCGGCCCAACGAGCCATCCAGGGTAAAATTCACCGCCGGAGCGTAAGGAGCCAAGGAGATCGCCCCCGAATCGACATTGGCGTTGGAGCCGGAAACTTGCCCCGTGAAGCCGACGTCGATGGATCCTTTTCCGCCTAAGTCGGTGTAAATTTCCACTTTGACTTCATGGGTCACCCGGGTCGCGTTTTCACTGGCGATGCCGGACAAATGGAAATTTTCAAAACGGGTATAGGACTTGGAGTTGAAATGGGGAATGCCGCCGGACTTGTTGGCCTTCTTCCAGACCGAATCCACTTCGTCCTGGATGGGCGCTAAATGGGCGATCTCATCCTCGCGGTCCTTGAGGCGGTCGTCGTTCAAGGCCAGGCGCGTCCTTAAGGCTACCGACTCAGCGTGAAGTTCCTTCAACAGTTCATCAATTTCCGAACGGACCGCCGGATTCACGAAGACAGGCGGGGGAACCGGGGTGGAGAGGACGGGAGGCGGCAGAGTCATCAAGTCGGGAGCGGCTGCAGAAACAGGCGTGGGAGTGGGCGGCAGGGGGTGCCCCAATTCGGGGGCCGAAATCCGGGCGTTGGCTTTTTCAGTATAAAAAGCCAGCTCCATTTTCGTGACGACCTGGCCCTCATCCAGCACGGCCTTGTCCTGGGGATCGAGTAGTCCGTAGTCTCCCAGTTTTTTGACCCTCTGATAAAGCGTTTGATCGGACGTGATCTGCTCATAGGGGTTGGCAAAAAGCCCCGGAACTCCTAAAAGGAGAAAAAGGGCGCAAATGAAAACCCGGGTTAGGATGGTTTTGAACCTCAAGCTCAAAAGAAACCTCGGAAATATTTTTTAAGAAAATCGTTTCAAAAAAAAAGATTTAAAACTTTCCGCCAGGGAAGAAGCGGCGCCCCGCAGGACCCAAGGTTTTAAAAAAACTCGACTTCATCGACGTAGTAATCAATGGTATAGCTTCCCGCCGCATTGTTGGCGGAGTGATCCCACTTGATGGTGATGAATTCTTTCAAGTGGTCGGTCAGATCAGGCGGCGTTACAGGCGATCCCCAGCCCGATTCCCGCTTCAGATCGGCGAAGGAACTGGACATTTGGATCCAATCCGGGGAGGCCTTCAGGTCCATCCCGAAATTGTTATAACACCCGTCGCTACAGGTCCCGCCCTCGGAAGCCGGAAGGGTCGGCGCGGTCCCAACGGCAAAACGGCGTTTCAGCGCTTGGTCCGTGGCAGGGGATTTATAGTAGAACCTGAGTCCGGTAAAGGCGCTGGCGTCGTAATAGCCGCTGTCCTTAAATTTTCCCTGGAGGGTGAAGGCGGGATAGGACGCGTCGCCTTTGTCGATCAAGGTTCCAAACACATGGGCGCATTTGGCGCTTCCATTCGCCCCGCCAGCGGCGATGAAATCATCATTGGCCTTGTTGCCGGCGAAAGACAAAGTCATCCAGCTCCCACCCGGATTACCATAAAGTTTGGGGCTGAAATTTTTGGATCCATCATTGAAGTTGTTCATCACCATCGCTTCTTTCGGCACATTGGCTTTCTTTTGGTTGGCGCCGGCATTGACCAGGCCCTGGGCCAGGGAGGCGTTTTTGGACCCTTCATTGATGAAAACCGCTCCGCATCCTGATAAAAAGACCAGGCCTAAAACCGATAATAATAAGGGAGAAGCGTTTTTAACGGAGCCCATATCCACCCCTTCGAGAAGAAACTGGAATTGCGGTTAGTTTCTTAAAATTGATGATGACCAAAATGTTCATGGCCAAACCTTGTCTTTTCGCGTTGAAAAATGGCGGAACGCCTTTAGACAAAGCCCCGGTATTTTACTAGAAAGGTTTTAAAAAGCGGGAATGTTTTTTAACAGGACCGAAACCTTGAAAGACAAGGCGGCTCCCCCATTTTCCCAATGAAAACCGGTTTCTTAGTCCTTTTGGTTTAACGAGAAGAAAACTTCGGGCCCGGAAATTCATAGCGGCTTCTATTTTTTAGAGTTTACCGGTTCACTGGCGTCCCGAGACGGCTCATCCTCAAGGGTTTTCACGGCGGACCCGGACGAAAGTTTTTTGAGGTAGACAAAATCAAACGCCCGGAGAGCTTGTCCCGGTTTTTCCACCATGACCGCGGCCATGTAGCGGTTGTCCCTTTCCGGGTGGTCTTCCCGGGGGATATTCACGTAAAGACTTTTCACCTTGACCATATTGCCCGCGGGCAGGTCGAAGGGCCCCACCGTGGCCAGGTCCACGTTGTAGTCTTTGGTCGTATCCAATTGGTGGAGCACCATGCCTTTTAAATTTTCGGGCGAATGATTCCGAACCATCACGCTGATCGGAACGGGGACTCCCGCCGGAATTTCTTTAGGAGCTACCAAGGAAACCTCAATCGGGGAAAGTCCCTCGGCCTGCTGAAGGGTTGAAAAGGCTTTTCCTCCCGAGATCAACCATTCCATACTGCTGTAGGGGCCCCGGATGCCGTAAATGATCCGGTAAAGGTCGTGCCAGAACATTCCCACGTTGGCGTTCACCGGGAACCAATTATGGAAGGTTTCCATTTCGCGGTTATACAGTTCTTCCGGCGCGGGCGGGTTCAAGGATTTCTGGACCCAATTAAAGTCCACCATCTCGCCCATGGCGTACATGCCGTTGGCCCTGGACAAATATTCGGGCCATTGACGCTTCATGGATTCCAGCGTATCGCGGTCGCCCTCGTAAAGCATGATATGGTTAAAATTGACTCCCGCGTCCACGAACATGGCCGGGTCCTGCCCATGCTGGTGGCCCATCTGCCACCCCAGCGTGAAGGTAAAGACGGGCTTGTTCATCTTGGCTTCGTCTAGAATTCCCTTTAAGGTCAGGGCCACTTTATGCGCCCGCCACC
Source organism: uncultured bacterium (assembly GCA_964531065.1). Lineage (GTDB taxonomy): Bacteria > Oederibacteriota > Muellerivitia > Muellerivitales > Muellerivitaceae > PALSA-1180. The sequence continues at coordinate 17,094 of CAZHFP010000026.1, read as the reverse complement.
ACTCGAAGAGCGCGACGACGTCCTTGTTTTCCTTTAACTCCACGGTCTTGGCCAGCCAATGAATTCTTTCCTGCTTGTTCATGCTCCAATAGTCCGCGGGCCCTGGCACGCTCAAGTCTTTCACGAACTCATCAACCATTTCGTAGCCCGCGGATCCCGTCCTCACATAGTCGAGGCCCACCAGATCCACGTCCTCATCCTCATTGAGCCGCTTAAGAAAATCGACGATATCCTGCCGGCGTTTTTTATCTTCCAGAGAAATGAACCGGGTTTGAATAACCTCATCCGTGTCCGGATCATAACCGAGGGAAAACTCGTAGGGAGCTTGGTTCCAGGCGTCTCCGATAACTTTAAAGGTGGTCATGTACCCGGCGAATTTTAATCCGGCATTGTGGGCCGCCCGGGCGTATTTGTCGCCCGTCTCCAAGTCGCCCCGGTTGAAAGGGAAATCCTTGGGATTCAAATGATCCCAAATAGAAGTCTGGCCCATTAGGTAGCAGAAAAGGTTCGCGCCCATGAACTGGGCCCAGTCAATGGCATTGGCGGATTTGAAAGAATCCCCGCCATCCAAGGCCGGCACCGCGCCCCCCACCATTTGCTTCCCGCCTTCCATGGTGAGTCCGGCGTATCCCGGGTAAAGGCCGCTGGGTTTCAGCGGCGAAATCGTAAATGCGGATTCAAATGTTTTGGCCGACTCCCATTGGGGGGCCGAAACAACAACTTCGGCGATGTAGGTTCCGGGAGCGGGATTATAGGGAATGGGCCAATTGCCGATAAATTTCCCGCTCGCGGGGTCTTTTTTGAGAATCAACTTGGTTTTGCCGTCCACCATCGAGACGGGCTCCCCGCCCCGGTACACTTCCACCGCCGCGCGCATTTGGGAAAAAGTAGGCATCTCGGCCGCGTTGATCTTGACCTCAAAAGGAACCATTTCATAACGGAGAAAATTACGGGAAGGCATGACCGCGATCACGTCGGGAATGACTTGGGAAACCGTAGCCACCAGTGAACCGGATCTTTTAGCTTCCGGCGAGAGCGTGGCTTTAGCGACCCATCCACCCCCCGCCAAAATAGCGGCGGCGAGGGCCCAGCGAAGGGTTTTTCCACCCCGAAGACCGGAAAAGGAAACATTCTTGGGTAAGGATAAAGCGGATAATTTCCATTGAAACCTCGGTTTCCGAAGCGGCGGCCATAGGGGTTTTTCATGCTCCGATTCGGATCTTGGGAGAGTTAATCCAACTGATGGATCGGAGATAAGCCCGGGTGTATTTTGAATATTGGGATAAGAAGAAGGCTCCGAAGCTGCGGGAGGTTTCATCTCAAGGTTTGAGACTTTAAAGGAGGAGGCGAAAACCGAAGCGAGCACTTCTTCTTCACTGGTGGTTACCTGGGCTTCCAAGTTTGAAATTTCCACCTCGGGCAAGAACGCATCCGGGAAATCATCCTTCAAGGCATGAGAATCCGGAGCCTGCTCCCGGGGCCCGCGTGTGAAGGCGGACAAAAATTTCCCCTTAACCGCCGCCGTTCGTTCTATGACGCTTGCCATGAAGGTCTGGCTCTTTTGAGCACCTGATTTCGTCAAACGGCTGAGGTGTTCGGCTCTTTCTCTGGAAAAATCCTGCAAGGCTTCGCTGGTTTTAACCGACGTTTTTCCCGCGGCATGAAAAAGGGAATAAAGTCCCCTCCCCAAAACGCGGAAAACCTCATAAAGACCGACGGCCAGGGACAAAACAAGCGCCAAGACTAAGCCCAGCACCGCTCGCAATTGTTGAATAATCGCCACGAAAAGGGATGATGTTTTTTCTTTAAGCACTTTAAAGTTGGCCGTAACGTTCAGCGAAGCGGGTTCCACCGGCTTGGACAGGCGGAAGGGTTCGGGCTCTCCGGCCGCCGCCGGAGCAACCACTTCCGGGGCGACCGGCGCCTGGCGGGTCAGCTTAACGACCGTTTCCACGTGATAGGTTTGGGGAAACATGTCCAGCGGCTGGACCCAATCCACCGTGAATCCATGCTTGACCAATAGAGCCAGGTCCCGGGCCAAGGTGGAAGGATCGCAGGAGACATAGACCAAACGCTCCGGGCGCAGGGCCGTGATCCTGGCCAGCACCTCCGGCAAAACTCCCTTGCGGGGAGGATCCAGGATCGCCGCGTCAATTTGAGAAAGTCCTTTGTCTTTCAGGCCCATCAGGATTTGGGCCACATCCCCCTCAAGATAATCGATGTTATTTTTGTGGTTCAGATCGGCGTTGAACTTCGCGTCCTCGACCGCCGGAGAAACTTCCTCGGCGCCCACCACGTAATCCGCTTTATCCGAAACCGCCATCGCCAGGGTCCCGATGCCGCTGTAAAGGTCCAGCACCGTTCCCCATTTTTTTTTGTTCGCCGGTTCGCCCAACGCTTCCCGAACGATAGCGTGAAGCAGATCCGCCTGGGCCGTATTCACCTGGAGGAATGATTTGAGCGACACCTTTAATTTGAGGCCGTCGATGATTTCATAGTAATGGTCCCGGCCCGCTAAAAGGGCGGTAGAAGGCCCAAAGACGATATTCGTACGGGAAGGATTAATATTCTGCAAAACCCCCACCAGGCCCGGCACTTCCTCCATCAATTCCCGGGCGATCCGCGGCAGTATTTGATTCATTTCTTCCGGCAGGACGGCCGGTTTTTGCAGCCTCTCGTCGGGAATCTCCGTGCGCGTGACGAAAGCCAGCAGAAGCTCGCCGGTCTTGACGCCCTGGCGGACAGTCAGGTGCCTTAAAAACCCCGTGTGTTTTTTTTCTTGGTAGGGTGTCAACCCGGATCGATCGATTTTCTGCAGGACTTTTTGAATCAGGTCGTTAATCGGGTCGCCCTGAATGGGACAAGTGTTGTAAGGAATCAGGTGGTGGGAACGCGGCTCATAGATGCCGGAGATAAAATGGCCGTCCCTCATGGAAATGACCGGCATGGCTTTGTTGCGGTAAGCGTAGGGGTTGGGAGAGGGCAGGCAGGGCTGCACATCGATGTTGTTCAATCGTCCGATGCGCTGAAGGGAATCCACGACAAACTGGCGTTTGGTTTGCAGCTGCCGGGGATAATTAAAATGCTGCCACTGACAGCCGCCGCATTCCTCAAAGATCGGGCAGACAGGCGCTACCCGGTCCGGCGAGTGCCTTAGAACCGCCTGAATTTCTCCAGTGGCGAATTGGTCTTTCACTTGGGTGATTTTCACCCGGACCCGTTCTCCGGGAAGTCCCCCGGGAACGAAGACGGCGAAATCCTGGAAACGCCCGACCGAATCCCCGCCAAAAGCCAGGGATATGATTTCAAATTCGATGATGTCCCCGAACCGTACGGGTTTTAAAGCGTTGGTGTTCATGAGTGTCCTAATAAACGATAGTCCATTACCGGCAGTCTTCCCGCCGGTGGATTTAACCGGGTCAATAAAGGCCAATGGCCAGCTTCAAGAGGCTAGAGGCTTCTGACAGCCTCAAAAAAGGAAGGAGCGCCCGCGGGCTCTCCCTTGACATTCATTCCAATTTATATTTTAACGATTTTTCAGTGCAGGGCAACCCTCCTTATCAAAACCTGGGAGGGGGTTGGCCGGCCCCGATGGCGAAGGATAAAATCTTTTCAAAAATAATCGTTTCCCCGAGGCTTTTAGGGGTAATTGTCCCTTTTCCCGCCGCGCCCCGCTTTACCCCAGTGGGTTAGCGCCCAGGACCCATGGGTTCCCAACGGCCCAAAAGGAAAAACAAGGAACCAGGCGGGAAGAGAACCGCATCGCGAGCCCGAGAAATCGGACACAAGAGCTTTTTCCCCCAAGCCTAACGGGGGATTTCGCTTCACCTCAAGGCTGAGCGTTTATTGAAAAAGAAGTCTTTTAACTTTATCTTTTGGCGGGAACTACTTTTTATTTATTTCTTTTTTTGACATGGGGGTCGCGGCATCGCCCTCAAGCCTCAAGTAATCAACATAGGCGACCATGGGCTCCGGTACGCCGACCATGTTGACTGCGAATTTGAAGGAACGAATATTGGTCAAGTCCAGCCTCTGCTTCAACAGATCATCCAAAGGAACATCGATGTTGGTCACTTTTTTCGCCGTCAAAACTCCGGTCGTTTCGTAGACAAAAGCCTTGGAATCAACCACTTGAATAAAATAGCTCACTGGCTGGGCCTGGTCATTGAAGACATCTATTTTTAAATCCCCGAAATCCTGCCATTCATAAATGGGAAGCTTCGTCACCGAGTTGGTATCCAAAATCATTTCCGGCCGCCAAGAGCTTTGGCCCGCTGCCGAATAGAGAACCTGTGAGGAATTCATAGGGTCCACTCCCGGCACGGGGGTCATGTAAAATTGATGGGTGGTGTAAAAAGAAACTTTCGCGCACTTCTTTCCATGAGTTTGGTTTTCGGTGGAAGGTTCGATCTTGGCGTATCCGCCCGTGGTCCAGTCAAAATCATCGCGTAAATATTCGAAGTCATTGATGACTTGGGTTTTTTTCATGTCTTTACGGTGTTTGAAGGCTCGGGTCAGGCCCAATCCGCTGACCACCGCCCAGAGGAGGGCGATGACCAAGAAAACGCCGAGAATTTGCATGAGTCGCCGCATAGGGCCCTATCCTAAAGAATCGATTTTATTTTAAGTGGTGGCTTTGAAGCTTCCCGATGAATGTTGGCTTCAGGCGAGGCATTGTATCAGCCGAGGTGGGCTCTCGCAACCTTTCGATATCCCCTATCGCGCCCGCTTCCCCGCTTCAAAAGCCTGCCGGGAGCGATAAACCCTTTTGGTACTGGCCGTTCCCCGAACTATTTTCAGGATAAATCAAGGCTTTTGATCGCTCCTCCGCGCCGGTCAAAACCACTTTTTTTTAGAACCACAAGACTGCCGGACGATTAATTGGGTGGGGATGAGGACTTGCCGCGGTTTCCATTCCCCTTGGGCTTGGATCTTTTCAATCAGCAGGCGGGTGGCTTCCACGCTGATCGACCGGTAATCCTGCCGAATCGTCGTGAGCGAATAGGGGGGAGTAAACGCCTCGATCAAATCATCGAACCCCACCAGCCCCACGTCGGTTCCCACCGTCAATCCCGCTTCCTCGATAACGTCCCAGGCTCCCAGAGCCATTAAATCATTTGAGACGAAAACAGCGGTAGGACGGTTGGGCAGCGCCAAAAGTTTCTTCATAGCCTCCCTTCCCGACTCCCGCAGGAAATTTCCCTC
>CAZHFP010000026.1:6875-11789 GCA_964531065.1 uncultured bacterium | reverse complement strand
GTTTCTTCCAGCACGTTTGGATTGTTGTTGAGCACCCGGGAGACAGTGGAAATGGAAACCCCAGATTTTTGAGCGACATCGTAGATCGTTACGGCCAAGATAACCTCCAAAAATAGTTAGGAATTAGAAGTTAGGAATTAGTAATTTAACCCATTAACCATTCGCCCATTTTTTCAATTTCTAACTTCTAACGACTCACTGCTAACTGCCGTTCTCATTCCCATCTTGTGGCCAACCCCATCAACACCAGTCCCGCCAGAAAAGCCGCGAAATGGTAATTTCGCCAATGCTTAGCTTGGTGGATTTCCGGCGCCAAATCCACCACAGCGATATGGATAAAGGTTCCCGCGGAAAAAGCCAAGGCCGCTCCCAGCACGGCGGTCGTTTTCTGGGCCAGAACCAATTGCGAGAGAACCGCTCCCGCGGGAATCATGAGGGAAACAACGGCGATGAGCAAGGCGGCGTTTTTCTTGGATCTTTTCCCCGCGATTAAAATGCTTGAGAGCGAAAAAAATTCAGGCGCCTTGTGGCCCAAGGTTGCCACGAACACGATCAAGCCCAGAGTGGGAATGGAAAGAGACGCCCCCAACGCGACGCCGTTCACCAAATTGTGGAGGCTCAAGCCCGCGAAGGCCACCCACCCGATCTTGTGGTAATCACAGTGATCTTCCTCACAAGGATGGGAGAAGGTGAACATTTCAAGGAAAAACAAAAAGAGAAAACCGCCTAAAAGCCAAAAACCCATGGACTTACCTAAGGTTTCAATGGCATCGGGAATTAAATGAAGGAAGGCGGCGCCTAAAAGAACGCCGGCGCCAAAACTGATAAACAGACGCAGATAACGGGAATCCCCTTGCTTGCGGTGGAAATATAAAGGAAGCGAGGCCCCCAGCCACCCGGCGGCCATCACCATTCCACTATAGATTAAGGAGCTTTCCATGGTTGATCCCAAAATTTCCCCTTTCATGGCGCTTTCATCCCGTTTCAAAAAAAATCCGCTTTACGGGTTACCCGAAGAGCGGCGTGAATTCATCATAAGCCAACCAACCGTACAGGCCAATTAAAAAATTTTTAAAAACCTACGGTCATTCCGCCGGTAAAGCTTTGCGAATCATAAAGGGTTTGGCCGAACTTGCCATGATATTGAAGTAACGCGGATAAACCGCGGGCAAACTGGATGTTGATTTCCGCTTCCACCACCGCCGCGTTCTGGCCCATGGCCGGCCCTTGAACGCTGAAAGTTTCACCGGCATCCAGAAGTCCGGCGCTTAAACTATCCTGATAGCCTTGAAACTGGTGCTCCCAGGCGATCCCCAACCGGGGCTGAAAATCCATCTCTCCGAACTTCCAGGTCCAGTTCATTTTAGTTCCCAGCTCGGATGAAAGAGCGCTTTGGTTTTGGGAAGGAATATCCAGCGGCACCATGGATCCTTGCTCTGAGAAACCATTCAGCTGGACGAGGGTGGATTGACCGGCGGCGTAGGGGCTGACATGGAGGGAACCCATTTTCATGTCATAACCCGCTCCCAGCCATCCGGATAATTGCTGGCCTTGGGCGTTTCCATCGGCTTCGCCCCCATACCCCGAGCGGTTCGTCTTATAGGAATTGATCCCGCCTTCTCCCAAAACTTCCATAAAAAAATGTCCCGGATGCCAACCCGCGTAAAGACCCGCTTGACCCCCGGAAACCGCAAGCTTCGTCCCCGTGACGCTGGTGGTATCGGTTTGGTCGAAACCCAGCAGCAATCCGGCTTCCAAATCTTTGGCGATCCGATAATCCGCGCCCGCGGTCATGCCATTCGTCGTGAATCGGTAGCCCGCCGCTGCCGCGTCCCGGGTAACGGTTCCGATATTTTTATCTCCCGTCGCGAACACGCCCCAACGATCCGCCGAAGGATCCTGGCTGATCAGGGATTTTAATTCGGCCGGCGGCAGGTCCGCCGCCAGCATCGGACTCTCGCCGCTCCAGGAAGTGAATCGTGACGAGGGTTTTTCCGCTTCTTCCCTTATAGCGGCCAACCGGCTTTCCACTAAGGCAGCGTGATTTCGGGAGGAGGCGTATCCAACTTGGTATAACGCCGTCAGGTCCTCTGGCGCGATTTTGTCATAAATAGCCGGAAGATTCGCGGCGGATTCCACTCCTGCCGTCACGATGAGTTTTTCATATTTGGGATTTTGATACAGGTCATCCAACATGCTTCCCACGGATTTTTGGTTGGAGGTAGCGGCTAGGGCCGCGAAGGAAGGCTGGATCGCCAGCAAGTAAACATCTAGGGTTTGATAAATAGGATACCATCGAATCCCCGCGGGATTAATCCAACGGCTGAACTCCCCCGACACGCCGTTGTTGGTCGTCAGGATCGTCACCGCGTCGCCCACCTGAGGCTTGAAATTAGCATAAGATGAAATTTCAAGAGTTCCATCGAGACTCGCCCCGCCAAAGGTTAGGTTCAGAGAGTCGAAAGTGCCAGCAGCCGTACCCCCGATTCCCAAATCTAAGGTCCCTCCGGCCGATTGCTGGTAATCGTGGCCCATATTGATCACCAGCGGCCCGCCGCTTGTCTTCAAAACCCCGCCCGTCAGGTCCACTTCTCCCGTACCGAGAGCGCCGCTATTGCCCACCGCTAAAGTTCCGGCGTCAATCCTTGTGCCGCCTGCGTAAGTATCTGCGGCCGACAGGGTTAAGGATCCGGTTCCTTCTTTGATCAATGCGCCAGCACCCGAAACAACACCGTTTAATGTCGAGTTAAAACCATTGCTGTCCCAAGCTCCGTTATTGGAAGCGATCGTAATTAATCGAGAGGAAGTGACCCCAGTCAAGGCGCGGACCGTTCCGCCATCCAGGCTCAAGCCTCCGCTGGCATTTCCCAAGCTGCTGTCACCCGCTATCGCTAACACGCCCCCCTTAACGGCGGTGCCGCCCGTATAGGTATTGATGCCGGACAGAGTTAAGGTTCCCGCGCCCAGCTTAGTCAAGGACCCGCCGCTTCCGTCGATGACCCCCGATAGGGTTGTGTTGAAATCACCTGTCACTAGGTTGTTGGATCCCAAGTGAAAAGAACCTCCGCCGCTCAGGGAGGATACCGTTACCGCTCCCGTAAGTCCGCTGATATCAAAAGCCCCGCCGCTGTTGATCGTAAATTGAGCCGTTCCAACCGTTGATGTGTCGTCAAACGCGACGGCTCCCCCGTTGTTCACGGTGATGTTGGAATTTCCCGCCGTGGAATTGTTCTTGAAATTGACCGTTCCCTGGCTGGTGATCGACGAATTCAAAGCGTCCGAGCTGTCGTAAAAATCCAACTCGCCGCCGGATTTATTATTAATGGAGGCGGAACCGGCGTCCGAATTGTTTTCAAATGAAATTTGCCCGCCCGTTTGGTTGGTGATGGTCAACCCGCCCGCCGTGGCGGAATGGACGTAGGTCAGATCCGCGTTGTTCACAACGGAACTAAAACCCAACTGGGCCCCCGTTTCCACTACCAAAGCGCCCCCATCGATCGTGGTTCCCCCATGATAGGTATTAACTCCCGTCAAGGTTAAGGTTCCCGTACCCACCTTAGTAAAGGAACCGATGGAAATCTGGTCATCCATGACTCCGGAAAAGGTGGTGCTCAAATTGTTGGCCCCGTCCGCAAAATTGTTGGAGCCAAGATAAACCACCCCGCTTCCCTCGATGGACCCTACCGTTACCGGGCCCGTGGCCCCGCTAATATCCAAGCGGGTATTCCCGGTCTGGAAAATGAACCTGGCCGTTCCGCCCGTGGCCGATCCGCCAAAGGACACGCTGGAGCCATTCATCAGAGTGATGGTAGCGGCGCCTGCCGTGGAACTGTCGACAAAAAATAAGCTGCCGTTATTTTGGATCGCGGAATTTCCCGCCGTCCCGCTATTTTCAAAATAAATGTACTTATTATTAGTAATGGTCGCGTCCCCCAGGGTTGAGTTATCGTCGGCGAACATGTAGTTGTTGTTGGTGATGGCCGCGTTAGCCGCGGTGGAGGAGTTAAAGAAACCCATAAAGCCATTCACGTCATTGGTGATCGCCGAGTTTCCAGCCGTTGAGTTGTTGAGAAAATAAAGGCTGTTATCATTGGAGAGGGTTGAATTTCCTGCCGTGGAACTGTCATTGAATTTTAGGGTACCGCTGTTGGTATTGACGATGACGGCATCTGCCGCGGTTGAGCTGTTGTTGAAATCTATTTCCGTTCCGTCGTTGAGGGTTTGAGCCGCTCCTGAATTATTGGTGATGCCGACTCCCTCAAAAGATAAATGGCTGCCAGCCGTATCAATCGTGTAGGAAGGCGCCCCCGAGTTGAAGACAATGCCGTCCACGGTTGTAGCCGAGCTCAGAGTGACGTAGGTGGTGCTGGAAGTGTCGAAAACGGCGGTGGTGGAAGGAGAATTGGGAGCCTGACTGGTCCAATTGGTATCCGTATTCCAATCGCCGGAGGAAGAACCGTTCCAGGTCTGGCTTTGTGCCGAAGCCATGGAGGACAAAACCCAAAAGGCCGCGAGGAGAAGTAGATGGTTCGGGAAAGAAAAGGTCTTAAATTTCATTGTTCCTATTTTACCAGACAGGCTAAAATTCAACCCATTCCACGGAGGAAAAAGAATGAGTCTTATCCTTAAAACAGCCATAAAAGCGGCGAAAGCCGCCGGAAAAATCCATAAAAGGCATTATGGACTGGTCCACCACATCCAATTCAAGTCCCGGAACAAATTAAATCTCGTGACGGAAGTCGACACCCTTTGCGAAAAAACCGTTTTATCCATACTTAAAAGAAGTTTTCCTACCCATAATTTTTGGGGCGAGGAGAGCGGCAAAGACTCGGGCACTTCCCCATACACATGGCTGATCGATCCCCTGGATGGCACGACCAATTACGCCCATGCCTATCCCTTCTTTTGCTGTTC
>CAZHFP010000026.1:4986-6775 GCA_964531065.1 uncultured bacterium | reverse complement strand
TACGAAATCATCGCAGGCGTCATCTATGACGCCCTCCGCGACGAATGTTTCACCGCCGAAAAAGGCAAGGGAGCTTTCCTGAACGGTAAAAGATTACGGGTGACCAAGATCTCCGACTTGAAGCAAAGCCTAGTCTGCACCGGCTTCGCCTACCATGTTCAGAACACCAAATATAATTTCAAAAATTTTGAGAATTTCGTCCTGAAAACCCAGGGCGTGCGCCGGGACGGATCGGCCGCCATGAACCTGGCTTATACAGCGGCGGGAAGGTTTGAGGGATTTTGGGAGCGCGGCATCCAGGCCTGGGACATGGCCGCGGGAGTCTTGATGATTTTAGAAGCGGGCGGCAAGGTCACCGATATTTCCGGAAAACCCTTTGACCTGATGGCGGAGAACGCCCTGGCCAGCAACGGAAAAATTCACGAGCAGCTGTTTAAGGTTTTGAAGAGTGGAACCGACGAAAAAAATTGGATAAGAAAACATCGTTCTAAATAGTCCCTAACGGCTCCCCATCTCGAAGTCGAACTATTTCTTTTGCGTCGGGTCCAGAAACACCCTCGTAAATCCCATCAAGTCCTGCCGAAGTCTTTTGGAAGAAATCAGTATTCCTAACGCGGCTCCCAAATATAAAAACGCGTAAACATTGCGGACGTAAACCGAGGGAATTCCCACCCAAGGCTCTACCAGCGGATAAAGGGCTTGGGTGATGAACAAAAAGAAAAGCAGCCCGGCTTCTTTAAAAGAAAATCGTAAATTGGAAAGAATCACGACCCCGAAAAGCGATTGGGCGGAGGTCAAGAACACTTCTTCAATTTGCCGGGAATCCATGACCATGGAGTGAAGTCCACCCCGCGCCAAGGTGTAGGCCAGGGGCAAGGCGCCGACCAGAAGCGTCCACTGGTTGACCGTGGAGGAAATGATGGTGTTAAAGCTGGCCGTGGGCTTGGCCTTAAGCGCGAAAAGAATAGCCACCAGAAATTCCGGCGACTCGGAGGCGATGGGGGCCAGCCACTGAACCAGAATAAATTCTTCAATGCCCCAATGGCGGCCCAGGGTTAAAAGCCCCTCGGCGAAAGGCTGGGAAGCGGCATAGATGGTCCAGGCCGCGATAAAGAAAAACCCCAAGACAAAAATCCGCCTGGGAATTTTCGGCCATCGCTGGATCGCCGCGACTGGGCCTTCGACTTGCGGTTCATGGGCCCCGCTTTTCAAAAGCCGCGAGAAATAAAATAGGAATAACGCGAAAAAAACCGCCGTGTCCAACAGAGACAAGGTTCCTTTCAGGGGAATCAGGAAAGAATAGAGGGTGGCCGCCAATAGCACGGCTGTTTCCAGGTTGAGCCGCTTTTCCAGAACCACTTCCGTCTTACGGGTTTTCCAGGCATAAAACAAAACAATCATGGCCCAACCCATGCCGATCAAAAGCCGGTTGCCTCCCGTCATGTTCGCCACGGCAAAGGGGATATAAGAAGGGTCCTGCCCCCCATGCCAGGCGAAGTAGATATCCACCGCGTATTCGGGAGCCACCGCCGCCAGAGACAGGATGCCCAGCGCCAAAGCGGGCGGGATGTCTACTTCCGCAACCTCCGCGGCCCAAGACAGAAGATAAGCCGAAGCGAAGATCGCCACGCCCGGCAGCAAAGGCACCCAGGGGAGGGAAAGCTGGGGATAGATCAAATGAAGGATAGGCCATTGCAAGGCCAGCAGGGGCGCAATCAACAAAGCCGTGCGGTTGGCTGGGGAAATTTGGATATTATTTTTTTTCATTTTTTCTTTTCTGTCATTGCGA
>CAZHFP010000026.1:0-4886 GCA_964531065.1 uncultured bacterium | reverse complement strand
GGAACCTTCAGGCTTTTAAGAATCGTCCCGATTTTCCGGAAGTCTTTTTTCGTGAGCCCGAATTGGGTTAAGGGATCCTTCTCATAAGTATCAAAACCCATGGAAACCCCGATGAGATCTGGCTTGAAGTTCCTTATTTTATTCAAGGCCCCGTCCAAAGCTGGAAAATAATCCCCTTCTTTCGTGCCGGGAGCCAATGGATAGTTAAGGCAATTATCCCGGGACTGCCGGCCCGTTCCCGGGTAGGCCGGAAACTGGTGCAGTGAGACATAAAGAAAACCTTCTTGGCCTAGGCAAAAATCCTCCGTTCCATTCCCGTGGTGGCAATCCAGGTCCAATACCGCGATCCGCTTGGCCCGACCTTGGCGAAGCATGTCCTGGATAGCCACCGCCATGGAATTGAAATAACAAAAACCCATGGATTGCCCAGGCGTAGCGTGGTGGCCGGGCGGGCGCATGAGAGAAAAAGTCGGCCAACCTTTCAGGCTTTCTTCCGCCGCCTGGAGGGCCGCCCCGGCGGACAACAAACTGGCGGTATAAATTCCAGGCGCGCCGGGAGTGTCCGGATCAATGAAGCCTTCCGCCTGGACTAAACGGACCAAATCATCCCCATGGACCGCCTGGATTTTTTCCAGCGGAGCCGGAGAAGGTTCCGCGAAAATGCCCGCGGGCAATAGGGTCTTTAAATGTTCTAGGGATTTTAAAACCCGGGCGGGCTGTTCGGGATGGCCGGAAATGTCGTAAAGCCCGGCCTTTAAAGTTGAAATGACTTTGAGGGGATTTGTGGAGGTCATTTTACCTAGTTTTAAGTTTTAAGTTCTTAGTTCTAAGTTAATGATTGTTTTTGAACCGTTTGTTCAAAACCCCCAAAACTAAAAACTCAACACTTCGAACTTAGAACTTTATTTTCCTACTTGCCGCCGGCGTGGAGGCGGAGTTTCTCCGCTAGGAGGTATTTGTCCAGCCGGATTACGTCTTTTTTATTGATGGCTAAAATTTTAAGACCCGCCCGAAAGGTGGAGCCGTTGCTTCCCCCGGCCTCGGCGTCGGCGCGGACCACTTCAGCGAGAAGGGTGATGGGCGTAGGATATTTAGGCAGGTAAAGATGTATTTCCAAAGCCATGTCCGGCGGAAAAGCCGCCTGGCCCACCAGCGACATGCCGCCCATGGAAATATCCCGGGTGACCGCGTGGACGATGGCGGATTTTTTGGAAAGCTCCGGCAATTGGTCGGTGGTGGATTCGCGGTAAGCGGGATCAGAAAGGGTGCCGACTAAATCAGCCTTCGGGATCAGGCAATAGGTCACCTTGATCGAGGCGTCGATGCGCTCGAACTGGCGTTTTTCCATCCATCCCGTGTGGATCACCATCTCAATACCCCTAACCTATGTCGTTCGTCGTCCGCTCTCCGTCGTCCGCAAAGATTTAAGCCTCACCGAACGACGGAGAGCGGATGACGAACGACGGTCTTGTTACTTTTTCCAGTGAATGCAAGAAACCGGACAGCCGCTCATGGCCGACTCGATTCTTTCTTCCTTATCCCCTTGGGGGTTATAGACTTCCGCCAGCCCGTCCGAAGTCATGCGAAAAACTTTCGGGGCTTCGGTGACACAGGCCTCGCAGCCCGTGCATTCGTTTGGGTCGACATAGGAAACCCGGTTTGATTTTTTCACGTCGCCCATAACCGCCTGAATTCCTAATTTTTGATGTTTGTTTTATGCCTTGGCTGAAACCTTAGCCCTGGTACCTTGCGCCTATTTTTAAAACTGAACCCCAAAGCTGGTGCTTCCGGCGATATCCGTGCCGTTGGATTCCCCGATGACGGACCACTTGAAGCCCTCTCCCAAGTTGAAACCCACCACAAATTTCGGCTCCAAAACCGTGGGCGCGGCCGCGCTCAAAACGGAAAAATTAGCCGCGCTGGTGCTGGAAGAAGGGCTGGTGATATTCACCGTTCCTACCGAGGTCATGGTGGAGGAAACCGTTCCGGAGTTCCGCTGAAATCCGACTCCAGCAAATGGAAAAATCATCCCCAGGTCTTTTCCAATGGTCATTTTCGCACCAAAACTCCTCACATCCCAGTTTAAGGCGTAGGTGGAGGTTGTGGTTAAATCGGCGTTGTAAACGGTCGAATCATGGGTGTCAGGATAGCTTCCGCTTTGATTCACCTTGGTCGTGAAGGCCACATTCCCGGTCATCGTGTCCCAGCTCGCGTCCACTGTCAGGGTTGGCAGTTGAATTCCATCCAAAATTTTATAGCGCAGGTCCAAACCCCAGCCCGTGTAATTGGCGGCAAAACCGAAATCCGGCAGATTGATCTGGGGCAAATAAGAAAGGCGGAAGCCGATATCCAATCCATTGAAGAGGCCTACCCGGAGTGTTCCCACCGGAAAAGGGATGGGGACCTGGGAGGGGAGGCTGAGATTATCCTTCGCCGAAGCCGCCAACGACGTTAAATTATTAAGGCCTGGAATAGAGATAAAATCCGCTCCAGCTCCCACTCCCACTTCCACCCGGGGGCCCAAGAGAAGATCAAAGACGCCCGGCGGTGAATTCCAGCCCAAGGTGGAAAAAAAACCAAGGCTTTTGGAAAAAGGTCCGTTGACCGTATTAGCGATATTGCCGTAATCCGTTGTCATATCCGTAACAAAATCATCCGCTGGAGTTGCCGCTGTTCGTTGGGGAACACCGAAAAAACCCGCACTTAGGACCAGGACCAACCTCAAGAGATTCTTTCGTGAAAACATTTTTTCCATTCCTCCGGCGGATTGGATTAAATAGGTGCCGCTAACTTACTCTAAGCTAGGAGCCGTGAAATGAAAAGTGTTTACGTTCAAACCGGTGAAATATTCGGGTTTTTGAGGGTCCTTTGAATTGGTCCGACGGCCCCCTTATTCCTGGTGTTTTCATCGAACGGCTTCACCGTTTCGGTGCCTCCGTGAGAGTCCGGGGGCGCGTGGAATATTGCCACGTCACCAATTCGGGACGGTTAAAGGAGCTTCTTTATCCCGGGGCTAAGGTCGCTTTGGTGGACCACAAACTAAAAATTAAGAATTCAAAATTAAAAATTCCTCGTAAAACTCGGTACGCGGTCCGTCTGGCTTATTATCGAAACCATTGGGTCTGCATTGAGGCCAACATCGCGCCGATGCTGCTTCACGAAGGTTGGAAAAAGGGGATGGTGGAAGAACTACAGCCCTATGACGAACTCCAAGCGGAAGTTCCCCTCAACACCCACACCCGGTTCGACTTTCAAGCGCGGAATACCCAAACCGGCGAGAAGGCCTGGGTGGAGGTGAAATGCACGACCCTAGTGGACGAAAATGAAATCGGACGTTTTCCCGACGCTCCCTCGGAGCGGGCTTCCAAACACTTGAGGGAATTGATGGAGCAATCCCGCAAGATTAAAGTCCGGTGTTTTGTTTTTTTTATTTTGCAGAACCCTTTAGGAAGGGCCGTGGGGGCGAAAAGCGACACGGACCCAGTCTTCGCTGAAACCTTGCGAAGAACCCTGAAGTCCAAAGTGGTGGTAAAGGCTTTCCGGACCCGCGTCAACTTAAAAGGCGCCCGTTTGGAGAAGAAAGTCCCTGTCTTGAACTAAGAAACGGCACCTCAAAATGATAGCCGAAGCCAAACCGGTCCGGATGGAAAAATGACGCGATGGAAAGAGGACCCTATCAATAAAACATCCCCCAAAAAATATTGAAGCGTTAATCCCCGTCGGAAACTAAGGCCATTTCCCGAACAAAAGATTTTCGAACCTGGCGGTCCAATAAAAAACAATCAGGGCAATCGTGGATATGAGTTCGAATCCACTCCATTTGGGATGGGGTTAAATCCCCTTCAAGAAAATCGTTATAAGCCTGATGAACTTGACGACAATCCATGAATTTTCTCCCGAGGAAAAATTTAAAAAAAATCATTGATTGAACTTTTCAAAACATAACCCATCATTGAACATTTTCAAATCAAAAAAAGTGGTTTCAGTAATCGTGAAACCTTAAGTTCTAATTGAAAATTGATTTTTTTTGATTCGGAAATTACCTATTAATCTTCGTCAAAACGGCGGGCTGAAAAACAAACCAGGGAGAACCCGTTGAGAAAGGTGAACAAAATATCAAAAAAAAGCCGCTTCATAAGAAGCGGCTTTCCCAAACTATCTATTCCTTTTACTCAAATCCATAAAACGAATAGGGTATGGATTTTGAATCCTTGACCGTGCTGTTAACATATATGTTTCCGTAATTACTGTCATAAAGCCATCCACTGTTGGCGTTGGTCGGAACCCCGCTGCCGACTGTCATGGCAACCTTCGCCCCCGCGGGGCTTGGAGCTCCGCTGACAAAGGCACCGGTGGCCTTGATGCCCGAGATATCATCCAAGTACTTGCTGAAAGCGTAGGTGGTAAAGGAAGCAAGCGTCGTCGGCCAAATACCCTGGGAATCACCATAATAAATGGAGGCGGCTGATTTGATGCTTCCCAAGTTACCCTTCGTCGCCCCTTCCCTGGACTTTTCCAACATTTGGGCGAACCGCGGAATCGCGATGGCCGCCAAAATACCGATAATCGCGACAACGATCATCAGTTCAATCAAAGTAAACCCTTTTGCCCTTAAACGAATCATCACAACCTCCCTCATCAAAAGTACTGCGACCCTAGGGTTATTATGGCATTTTTTGAAAAAATCAAAACTAAAAAACGAACGGTCCTTGGCTCGATTTTTCCGATTAAGGGCCGGGCGTGGAGTTAAAAAGTGTAATTTTTATTGTCAGTTTGTCTTTTGTGGGTCTTTCGGCAGCTTCACCATATCCATGCCGCACTCCGGACATTTTCCGGGCTTGTCGGATTTGATGCGGCACATGGGGCATATCCAGACATCTTTTTCC
>CAZHFP010000025.1:0-24613 GCA_964531065.1 uncultured bacterium | reverse complement strand
CCTTTACCCGGACCTTCACCAATACGCTGACCAGCACTCCGACCAGCACCTTCTCGAATACGCCCACGAACACCTTGAGCCCCACGGTGACGAATACCTTCACCATCAGCTTTACACCTACTAAAACGAACACGGGAACTCAGTCGCCCACGAATACCCCGACGAAAACCCTGACCAACACCTCGACGAACACCCCGACCTCCACGCCGAGCCTCACACCCACGCTTAGCTTCACCAATTCGCCGGTGAATACCTCTACCGCCACCTTTACGTCGACTAGGACCTTCACCAACACTTTGACGGTTACACCCACGGCCACTACGGTTGTGGTCACGGTGGTGAGTGGATCCTCCGCTCCCCCGAATTCAAACGACCCGCAGGGCTCGATGGATGTACCCATGCTTCAGTTCCAATTAACCAACCCGGGGCCCAGCTCGGCCCTGATCAACACGATTACCCTCCATGCCACGGGGTCGGGGAATGATTCGACGGGAATAACATCAGTTAATATCTACCTGGATGCGAACGGCGACGGAGCCGTGGATTCGGGTGACACCCTTTTGAATAGCGGAACCTACACCGCCAATAACGGAACGGCTGTGATCAATATGTCGGATACTCTGGCGGCCAACGGTGGAACCGCTGTTTATTTAGTGACCTACAACTTCTCAATATCGGCGCCGGCGGCAACCACCTACACACTTAGCTTTAATCCTTCTGTAGACTTGACGGGTTCCAACGCGAACGGCGCGATCAACTTTTCCGGCGCTTCTGAAAACGGAGCGGTGGCGACGATTATAGGGTTTACGGCCACACCCACCTCAAGCTTCACGGCTACCTTAACCCCCACGGCGACCGCCACTCTAACCAGCACTATTACCAGCACGGCGACAAAGACTTCCTCAAACACGCCGGTTCCGACCTCTACGAACACGCCCACCTTAACCTTGACGCCGATATACACTTCGACCAATACCTTGTCGCCCACTCCGACCCAGTCGTCTAAAGATACAACCATTGTTTCCCCGAACCCCGCTACCGGCCCTGGGCCAGTGACCCTCTACGTGAATTTGGTCCAACCAGCCAATTCGTTGACCGTACAGATCTTCACCGTGGCATTCCGTTCGGTTCAAAATATGACGGTTGGCTCGTCGAGCAGTGTCTCGGCTTCCACCGTGGGTGGAAGCGGCATAAAAGAATGGAAATTCGCTCTGCCGCTTACCGATAAATGGGGAACAGACCTGGCGGATGGTCTGTACTATGTGGTGGTAACCTCTCCCCATGGTAAATCCATCGGTAAACTTCTGGTTCAGCGCTAATCCCTCATTCCGTTTTTGATCAATCCGTTTCCTTTATTTATCCAATCCATTCTTTTCTTGAGCGATCCCCGGAATAAATGAGAAACAGGGGTTTGAACGGCCTTGCCGCGTAAATCTCGTCCAAAGGTTTGTGAAAGCGATTACGGATTGGCTTGTTTTTTTGCGGGTTTTAGTTAGAATTGCACTCCTCTTGGATCAAGCCAAGATGGATTTTTGGGGGGGCGTAGCTCAGCTGGGAGAGCACTTCCATGGCATGGAAGGGGTCGTGGGTTCGATCCCCATCGCCTCCACCAATTTTTTCATTACAAATTAATTCAAGTCAATGCCTGCTAGCTTTAGCAGGTTTTTTTATTCCCTCCGAACTATAATGATCCCGCCTGGAGATTTTCTAAAAGAGTGAGAAAAGTCCGGATTTTTTCAAAACCCATAGGTGCCTATGCTCAGCCGTCAGGATCTGGAACAAATTGAGGAAAAAACCTTAGCGGGCCACGCCCAACGGGCGGGCTTGAGCCGGGGGCGCCAATACTCGGAATCTGAACATCCTTACCGCACCGTTTTTCAACGGGACCGGGACCGCGTCATTCACTCCTCCGCTTTCCGCCGCCTTCAATATAAAACCCAGGTTTTCGTTAATCACGAGGGCGATTATTACCGGACCCGAATCACCCACACGCTGGAAGTCGCCCAGATCGCCCGCTCCATCGCCAGGAGCCTCGGGCTCAACCAGGATTTGACCGAGGCCATCGCTTTGGCTCACGACCTCGGCCATACGCCCTTTGGCCATTCGGGTGAAAAGGTTTTGAACGAAATCATGAAAAATGACGGGGGGTTTGAGCACAACGCCCAGAGCTACCGCATCGTGACCCATTTGGAGGATAAGTACCCGTCCTTTAAGGGCTTGAACCTTTCTTACGAAGTGTTGGAAGGAGTGGACAAGCACCGGACCCGTTATGACCGTCCCGGCGGCGATGGGGAACAGTACACGCTGGAAGCCCAAATTGTCGATCTGTCCGATGAGATCGCCTACTCGTCCCATGACATTGACGATGGATTGACCTCGGGGCTGTTAAGTTTTGATGGATTAAGCGGGGTGGCGCTCTGGAAAAGAAACTTGGAGAAGGTAAAACATAACTTCCCCAATTTGAGCCGTGAAAAAATGAAATATCAGGCGGTCCGCCAGGTGATTGACGAGCAGGTGACCGATCTTTTAAATGAAACCACCTTAAGGGTCGCGAAGTTCGCGGTGAAGTCTGTTGAGGATGTCCGGCACTGTCCCGAGGAATTGGCGGCCATGTCGTCCGAGTTCCGGATACAGTTTCTGGAAATGAAGAAATACCTTTTTGATAACATGTACCGGCACAGCCGGGTGACCCGGATGGAATCCAAATCATCCAAGGTCATCCAAGGTCTGTTTAACCTTTATGAATCCAACCCGGACATTTTGCCCACCACAACCCGGGAAAAAATTAAGAACAAGCTAGAACCCGTCCGCCGGGTCATTTGCGATTATATCGCCGGCATGACCGACCGCTTCGCCATAGAGGAATACGAGAAGCTGACCGAGCCTTCTTTGAGAGTTTAGTAAAACCACGAAGACACAAAGTTCACGAAGATAAACCGCCCAAAGGCGGATTTGCCGTCAAATCGGAACTGATTTCCCTTTTATCTGGGGCAGTGTGTGTTCCAAGCTTTTACTTCACGGCTTGGAGTCTTCGTGGTTTATTCGGTTTTTGCACTGGTTGACAGCCTTATTCCCAGACATTAAGATAAACCCATTAAAAGTCCCCGTAAGCTTGGCTCACGGGGGCTTTTTCATTTTGAGCTCATTTTTAAGGAACCGATATGGAAACCTTCCAGATTATTCAAAACGGTGATGATTATCTCCTGCCGGTGTACAACCGGCAAAAGATTGTCCTCATGCGCGGCGAGGGAAACCATGTTTACGACTCGGAGCGGAGCGTTTATCTCGATTTTTTCTCGGGGATCGCGGTCAACGGCCTCGGCCAGGCCTATCCGGAGGTCGTCAACGCCATTATCGAGGAAACGAAAAAACTCGGCCATGTTTCCAATTACTACTACAACGAACCCAATGTCAAATTGGCGAAGCTTTTGTGCGAAATCTCTTTTGCCCAGAAGGTTTTCTTCTGCAACTCGGGTACGGAAGCCGTTGAGGCGTCCATAAAGCTGGCCCGGAAATCCTTCCGGAGGGAAGGCCAAGATAAATTTGAAATCATAAGCTTTCATAACTCCTTCCATGGAAGGACCTATGGCTCTTTGTCCGCGACCGGGCAGGTGAAATACCAAGAGGGCATGGAACCGCTCTTGCCCGGGTTTAAGTTCGCGAATTTTAACAACATCGACAGCGTTAAAAAGCTGATCGGCGAAAAGACGGCGGCGGTTTTGGTCGAGACCATTCAATGCGAGGGCGGGGTTTATCCGGCTGAGCAAAATTTCATGACCGAACTGCGGGAGCTTACCAAGGAAAAAGGAATATTCCTGATTCTCGACGAGGTGCAAACGGGGATGGGCCGGACGGGTAAAATGTGGGCCTATCAGCACTACGGTATTGAGCCGGACATGATGACTTCCGCCAAGGCTTTGGGCGGCGGGCTTCCTATGGGCGCCCTTTTAGTGACCAACCAGGCGGCGCAAGGATTCAAACCGGGCGACCACGCTTCAACCTTCGGGGGAAATCCGATTGTGAGCGCGGCCTCGATCGCGACCATTGAGGCGATTCTCATGAAGGACTTGGTGGCCCACGCGGCCAAAGAAGGGGAATATCTCAAAATGGCCCTGATGGACATTCAAAAAGAAAATCCAAAACTTTTCACCGAGGTCCGGGGAAAAGGACTTTTACTGGGTCTTCAAATGACCAAGAACGCCGCCTCGCTGGTGGCCCATTGCCTGAATCAGGGACTTCTCATTGGCTCCGCCCATGAAACGGTTCTAAGGTTTACGCCGCCGCTGATTACGACCAAGTCAGATATTGACCAGGCCCTCGAGAAACTCCGCAAAGCCATCGCTGAAGAACTCAAGACGGTTTGAGGTCCCTATGCCATCTTTTCCTCAACATTTATTGACATTGGAGGAATTTTCCTCGAAAGAGCTTTTGGCTCTTTTGGAATTGGCCGCCAAGATGAAAAAGAAACCGTCCAAGTACCGGAAGTCCTTGGACGGCCAATGCCTGGCCATGATTTTTGACAAGAGTTCAACTAGGACGAGAGTCTCTTTTGACGTTGGGATGACCCAGCTGGGCGGGAAGGCCCTGGTTCTCAACGGAGGAGAACTTCAATTGGGACGGGGCGAACCGGTCTCGGACACGGCCAAGGTCTTGTCCCGGTATGTCCAGGGAATCATGATTAGAACCTTTTCCCATGAGATGGTGGAAAAGCTCGCGAAGTATTCAAGCGTGCCTGTCATCAACGGCCTGACGGACACCCACCACCCCTGCCAGGTATTGGCCGATTTGCAGACGATTCTTGAGAATTTCAAAAAAATAAAAGGCCTCCAATTGGTTTACGTGGGTGACGGGAATAATATGGCCCATAGCCTCATGATGGGTTCCGCCAAAACGGGAATGCATTGCCGGATTGTTTGTCCGAAGGATTATCAACCCCAGGCTTCCATTGTGAAGACGGCGCAAGCGGAAGGAAAGAAGACGGGGAGTATTATTGAGATTACCCAAAAGGTCCAAGGTTCTGTAAGGGGAGCGGATGTGGTCTATACCGATGTTTGGACCAGCATGGGTCAGGAAGCGGAAAAGAACAAGCGGTTGAATGACTTTAAGGGCTTTGAGGTCGATGAGAAGCTCTTGGGCGAATCGCCTAAAGCGATTTTCTTGCACTGCCTGCCGGCCCACCGGGGCGAGGAAGTTTCAGCGGGAGTCATTGACGGTAAAAGGTCCAGGGTTTGGGACCAAGCGGAAAACAGGCTGCATGCCCAAAAGGCGTTGATGGTCACATTGATGGGGGACAAGAAAAATTAGTAATTCGGAATGCGGAATTAGGAATTTGAATCGTAGTCTTTAATTCCGAATTCCTAACCCTTCGAGAGCCTCAGGGCCATGAGCCTGTCGAATGGTTTCTAATTGGATAAGCGCATTCACTTTTAGAAAGAGGGCAACGATGGGTAACATTCGAAAAGTGGTCCTGGCCTACTCAGGGGGGCTCGACACCTCCATCATTATTTCTTGGCTGAAGGAAAATTACGGCTGCGAGGTGGTGGCCTTTATTTCTGATGTGGGGCAGGGCAAAGAAGTGGGGCCGGCCAAACAAAAAGCCCTGAGAACGGGCGCGATGAAGGCCGTTGTGATGGATCAGCGGAAGGATTTTTTGGAAAACTATTGTTTTCCAGCTTTGAGGGCCCAAGCTAAATATGAGGGAACTTATCTATTGGGGACGTCTCTGGCCAGGCCCGTCATCGCCGAGGGCTTGGTGAAGACGGCTTTGAAGGAAGGCGCGGACGCCATCTGTCACGGCGCAACGGGGAAAGGTAACGACCAGGTCCGGTTTGAATTGACGGTGATGGCCTTGGCCCCCCATCTCAAAATTATCGCTCCCTGGCGGGAATGGGATATTAAATCACGGGAAGACGCCATTGATTACGCCCAAAAGCGGGGTATTGAAATCCCGGTGACTAAAAAGAGGCCCTATTCGATGGACGGGAATCTTTGGCACTTGAGCCATGAGGGCGGAGAGTTGGAAGATCCTTGGAACGCCCCTTCCAAGCATGTTTTTCTCACGACGAAGGATCCGGCGAAGGCGCCCAAGAAACCCTTGAGCCTCATCGTTAATTTCAAATCGGGTATTCCCGTCGGGTTGAACGGCAAAAAGATCGGGGCTGTGGCCCTGCTTGAAAAATTGAATAAGCTGGCGGCTACCTACGGCATCGGCCGGATTGATATTGTTGAAAACCGGCTGGTGGGCATGAAGAGTCGGGGAGTTTATGAGTCGCCGGGAGCGACCGTCCTTTACGAAGCCCACCGGGCCCTGCAGAGCCTGACAGTCGAGAGGGAATCGCTTCATCACAGCCAGCTCATGTCGGTGAAATATTCGGAAATCATCTATTACGGCCAATGGTTCTCGCCCCTACGGGATTCGCTGGAGGCGTACTTTAACGAGATGCAAAGGAATGTTACCGGCGATGTGCGGGTGGAATTGAATCCGGGACGGGTCGCCGCGACGGGAATCCGGTCGCCCTATTCGCTTTATCGGATGGACTTGGCCACCTTCGGCGAGGACGCGGTTTACAACCAAAAGGACGCGGAAGGTTTTATCCGGTTATTTGGTTTGCCGATGAAGGTGGTCGGCATGGTGAAGAGAAATTCAAAGAAAGGCTGACGGCTGTCAGCTGATAGCTATCAGCAAAGTACTCAGTGAGCAAGCTCGTTGATGATTAAAAAGGAAAAGGGCGTGGCTATGAAGAAGACCTGGGGCGGGCGGTTTCAAAAATCAACAGATCCTCAAGTCGAGGCCTTTACCGAGTCGATTTCTTTCGACCATCGGTTAGGGCTGTTTGACATTGAGGGAAGCTTGGCCCATGTCCAAACTTTGGTGAAGGCGAAACTTTTGACCTCGAGCGAAGGAAAGAAACTCGCCACCGGACTTTTGAAAGTTAAAAAGCTCATCATCACCGGCAAGCTGCCGCTTCATTCTAGCCTGGAAGATATTCACACCGCGGTTGAAAGCGCCCTGACGAAAATCGTGGGCCCCTTGGGCGGAAAGCTCCACACGGGCCGGTCGCGCAATGATCAAGTGGCCACCGACTTCCGGCTTTTTCTGAGATTCGCGGTGAAGGAAAGCGTCCAGGCGGGATGTTTCTTGATTGAGACCCTCACCCAATTAGCCCTTCAGGAAAAAGACACACTCATGCCGGGCTATACCCATCTTCAGAGGGCCATGCCGGTAACCTTGGGACATCATTTGGCAGCCTATGCTTTCATGCTGACAAGGGATATGGATCGGTTCCTTTCGGCCTGGGACAGGGCGGATGCCCTTCCTTTGGGCTCGGGCGCCTTGGCCGGGACCAATCACGCTTTTGACAGGGCTTTGACCGCTAAAAAGCTAGGCTTAAAATCCGTTATTCAAAACAGCTTGGACGCCGTTTCCGATCGGGATGTTTACGTGGATTTCCTTTCGGCTGCCGCCGTCACCCAAATGCATTTGTCCCGGATTTCCGAGGATTTCATCCTCTGGGCCACCACGGAGTTTGGTTTTATTGAAATGGACGACGCTTTCGCCACCGGGTCCAGCCTCATGCCTCAAAAGAAAAATCCCGATGTGGCCGAACTGATCCGGGGAAAAGCGGGACGGACCTTTGGTAATTTGATGGGGCTCTTAACGGTCCTGAAGGGCCTGCCCCTGTCTTACAACCGGGATTTGCAGGAAGATAAGCACTTTGTCTTTGATTCGGTTGATACAGTTGTGGCTTCCTTGAAAACCATGAACGGATTCGTGGCGTCCCTCAAATTCCAAAGGGAAAAAATGGAAGAGGCCGCGGACGGGGATTTGACTCTGCTGGCGACCGACCTTGCCGACATCCTGGTCGTGGAGGGCCTTCCTTTCCGGAGGGCGCATGAGGTGGTGGGCGAAGTCGTAAACTATTGCCTCGAGCGGAGCAAAAGAATCCAGGATTTAAGCGACGATGAATTTAGAAAATTCTGCGACTTGTTCCCCAAGGGCACGGCCGAGCATTTGTCGGCCCACCATTCGGTGGTGCAGAAAAAAGCTGTTGGCGGTACTTCACCTCAGAATGTCGTGAAGCAATCCGCGTTCCTTAAAAAGGAAGTGCTGAAAATCAGGAAAAAATCATCCCGTTTGTAAGGATTCGAGAATGACAGGTTTTCATTTTAAAAACAACCGCTGGTACTCGGATGGGGTAGCCCTGTCTAAAATCGCTGGCAAGGTGGGAACCCCCAGCTACGTTTACAGCCTTCCAGCTTTCGAGGCGAAGTACAGGGAAGTGGACCAGGCTTACAAGTCTGTCCCGCATCTCTTGGCCTATTCGATGAAAACCAATGATAATTTATCCGTGATCCGGGCTCTGGGCCGGTTGGGATCGGGCGTTGACGTGGTGTCGGGCGGGGAATTGTTCAAGGCCCGCAAGGCGGGCATTCCCGCCGGGAAAATCGTCTTCGCGGGAGTGGGAAAAACTGATGACGAGATTGCCTATGGTTTGAAAGAGGGAATCCGCTATTTCAACGTGGAGTCGATCCCCGAAATTACCGCCATCAACGATGTGGCGAAGAAATTGCGCAAGCTGGCGTCCATCGCCATCCGCTTTAATCCCAATGTGGACGCCCTCACCCACCACTATATTTCCACTGGCAAAAAGGAAAATAAATTCGGGGTTTTCTTGGGCGACTTGGATGAGGTGATGGCCACCGTTCGGCAATCGTCCTCGGTACGGTGGACCGGGGTCCATGCCCATATCGGAAGCCAGATGACCCAGACGGCACCTTTGGGAAAATCAGCCAAGGTCGTGGAACAAATTGTGCTGAAACTGCGCCGGGAAGGATTCCCCATTTACGACGTTAATTTGGGCGGGGGATACGGGATTAATTATAACGGCGAAAAAGCTCCTTCGGCGTCCCAGTACGCTTCCTTGGTTCTGCCCGTCATCAAGCGGCTGAACGCCGGACTTATTTTGGAGTTGGGAAGATTTATTTCCGGTAATTCGGGCGTGATCTTGACCCGGGTGATTTACGTGAAGAAGAGCGGCAAAAAGACTTTTTATATTGTGGACGCGGGTATGGGCGATTTAATCCGGCCCTCCTTTTACGACGCTTTCCACCGCATCGCGCCGGCGGAAGGCTCCCAGAAGCCCGTTCAAGCGGTAGATGTGGTGGGCCCTATTTGTGAATCCGGCGATTTTCTGGCCAAAAACCGTAAGCTTCCCCTGGTGAAACGAGGGGATCTGCTCGTGGTTTTTTCCTCCGGGGCTTACGGCAGTGTGATGGGAAGCACTTACAATTCCAGGCCCTTGGCCCCGGAAATTGTGGTGCGCGGCAACCGTTTCGCGGTCGCCCGGCAAAGGCAGACCAAGGAAGATTTGATCCGGTCTCAAAGGTTCGTTCTCTAACCGATTGTCCCGCAAACTTTACTTGCGATGGAAGTCAAAATTCCTTAAACTAAATAAATCAAACACTTCGCCAACCCCCTCTTGGGGGTTTTTTTGTATCGGCGGGTCGAGAGGAATGTAAATGTTTCGCGGAGCCTATACGGCGCTTGTAACGCCCTTTAAAAATGGAAAAGTCGATTATGCCGCCCTGGAAGCCCTCATCGAGGGCCAAATTTCCAAGGGCATTGACGGCCTTGTGCCCTGCGGTACTACGGGCGAGTCGCCCACACTCACGGAAAAAGAACATGGAGAAGTGATCGCCTTCACGGTGAAGGCCGTTCACAAAAGGGTTCCGGTCATGGCCGGGACCGGCTCAAATTCCACCGCCGAAGCCATCCAATACACAAAACACGCCAAGGAGGTCGGCGCCGATGCCGTCCTTTTGGCCTGTCCCTACTATAACAAGCCCAGCCAGCGGGGAATCTTGGCCCACTTCACGGCTATCGCTGATGCTGTGGTCATACCGCAAGTTCTTTACAACATCCCAGGACGAACCGTCGTCAATATGGCGCCGGAAACGGTCGCGGAACTTTCGAGGCACCGTAATATCGTCGGGATCAAGGAAGCCAGCGGGAATTTAGATCAAATGATTAAGATCAAGACCCTGTGCCGTCCCGATTTTGACCTGATCTCCGGCGACGACACCTTGACCCTGCCGATCCTATCGATTGGCGGGGTGGGAGTGATTTCAGTTGTCTCACACTTGATTCCTCAGGAGACCTCCCGATTGGTTCATAGTTATCTGGAAGGCAAAACGGATGAGTCGCGGGATCTTTTTCTGAAATATTCGGGACTGGTCCAAACCATCATGGGCGCGGACGTGAACCCGGTCGGGATTAAAACCGCCTTGGCCCTCCGGGGAGCCATTGCCGAGGAGTTCCGTCTGCCGTTAGTTTCCGCGACGGCGGAGGCCAAGGAATCTGTCAAAAAACAGCTGGAACATTACGGACTTTTGGCTACCGCTGGACAGCGCCGATGAGCCTCCGCCTCGCTGTATCCGGCGCCACGGGCCGGATGGGCCACACGATTCTGGAATTGGCCGCGAAAAATCCTCAGTTTGAAATCGTCGGCGCCTTGGAAGGCGCCTCCCATGCCGCCGTGGGTAAATCCATTTCGGAGGCTTTGCCCTCCCTCTCAACCGTTAAGGCACTGGTGGCTTCATCATTGTCTGCGATTTCCGCAAAACCGCAGTTATTGATTGATTTCACCCAGCCGGCCGGTACCTTGGCCTACCTTCAAGAGGCCCAGTCCTTAGGGATCGGCATGGTGATCGGCACGACGGGTATTTCCGAGGACCAGAAGAAAAAGATTTTGGAAGCGTCTAAAAAAATTCCCATCATGATGGCCTCTAATATGAGCGTGGGCATGAATCTGCTTTTTGCCCTCGTCGAGGAAGCCGCCGCCAAATTAGGCCCGGCTTATGACGTGGAAATTATAGAGGCTCACCACAATTT
Organism: uncultured bacterium; assembly: GCA_964531065.1. Classification (GTDB taxonomy): domain Bacteria; phylum Oederibacteriota; class Muellerivitia; order Muellerivitales; family Muellerivitaceae; genus PALSA-1180. The sequence continues at coordinate 13,722 of CAZHFP010000025.1, read as the reverse complement.
GAAAAAAGACTCCCCATCCGGATCCGCTTTAAGTTTGGGCGAGGCCGTGGCAAGGGCTTGGAAAGTAAACTTAAAGGATGTCGCCACCCATGGCAGGGAAGGGCTGGTGGGCGAGCGCAAAAAAGGAACGATTGGTTTTCACGCTCTGCGGGGCGGCGATATTATCGGCGATCACACAGTCCTTTACGCGGGAATCGGGGAGCGGTTGGAATTGACCCATCGGGCCCATTCGAGGGAATCATTCGCCCAGGGAGCGCTCAAAGCGGCCTTGTTTTTGTCGTCCAAAAAAGAAGGCTTCTATGACATGCGAGACGTCCTCGGCCTGCGATAAGCCAAATAAATTTTCACCACAGAGTTACACGATGCAACGCAGGGTAAATCTTTTTTTGGAAGAATGATGGTTTTGATGTACTCCGCGTAACTCTGTTCACTCTGTGGTTCATTGGGGGTTTCTTGAGAATCGCCCGGCTTCTTCATAACGGCAAACCTCGCTGGGCCATGTTGCTCGAGTCAGTGGATACCTACCGCTACTACACTTCCGAAGAGCCATGGAACGATCCGACCATGGATTCTAAGTCCTATCCCCTGAATCTCGACCAATTGCTGGCGCCGGCGCTTCCCACTAAAATTGTCGCCGTGGGTTTGAATTACCAAGACCACATCAAAGAAATGAAGCATGAGGACCATCAAGACCCTGTCCTCTTTCTCAAGCCTACTTCCTCTTTGTTGAATCCTTCCGGTAAAATCCTGTATCCTTCTTCCTCCAAACGAGTGGACTACGAGGCGGAGTTAGCCGTGGTCTTAAAGAGCCGCCTCCGGAACGCGTCGCCCGCGGAAGCCCTGAAAGCGGTTTGGGGGTTTACCTGCTGCAATGACGTGACGGCCAGGGACTTACAGAAAACCGACGGCCAATGGACCAGGGCCAAGGGTTTTGACACCTTTTGCCCGCTAGGGCCTTGGCTGGTGACGGACTTCGTGGAAGGGAAGCAGAGGATTACGGCCAAGGTGAACGGTGAAATAAAACAGGATTCCACCATTGATCAACGGATTTGGAATACCGCTCAACTGCTTTCGTTTGTGTCCCAGGTGATGACGCTGGAGCCCATGGACATCTTGACGACCGGAACCCCTTCGGGCATTGGGCCGGTTCAGCCGGGAGATAAGGTTGAGATTGAAGTTGAGGGCATTGGTATATTGCGGAACGAGATTTCAAAACCTTAAGCGAGGAATTTAAATGCATTTTCAACAGTCGGAACGGATGAAAAAACTGCCGCCCTATCTTTTTATCGAAATGGACCGGAAGAAAAAGGCCGCCATTGAGAAGGGCGTGGACATCATCAGCCTGGCCATCGGCGACCCCGATTTAGCCACGCCGGATTTTATTATTGAGGCCCTTTACAAGGCCGCGAAGGACAAGGCGAACCACCAATACCCGCTCGGGTCGGGACTTCCGAAGTTCCGTGAAGCGGTCGCCAAGTGGTACAAGCACCGCTTTGGAGTTGAGATTGACCCGAAGGATGAGGTTGTCGCCCTGATAGGTTCGAAAGAAGGCATCGGTCATCTGCCCATCGGGGTTTTAAATCCAGGGGATGTCTGCCTCATGCCCTCGCCTGGCTACCCTGTTTATCATGCGGGAACTCTTTTTGCCGGCGGCGAGTCCTATCTGATGCCCCTGTTGGAAAAGAACGGGTTCCTGCCGGACTTGGACGCGATCCCCGCTGATATTTTGAAGCGGGCCAAACTGATTTGGACCAATTCCCCCAATAACCCAACCTCGGTATTGATGGACAAGGCTTTTTATACCAAGGTAGTTGCCTTCGCGAAAAAATATAATTTAATGGTAGCCAATGATGCGGCTTACACCGAACTCTATTACGACGGGAAAAAACCAGTTAGTTTCATGGAAATACCTGGCGCCAAGGAAGTAGGTGTGGAATTCCACTCGCTTTCCAAAACATTTAATATGACGGGCTGGCGCATTGGATTCGCCGTGGGCAACAAGAGCATTATTAAAATATTGGCCGACGTCAAAGGTAATATTGACTCGGGGGCTTTCAATCCCATCCAATACGCCGGGATCGCCGCCCTAGAAGCGCCGGACTCCGTCACGGAAAATATCCGGAAAATTTATCAGGAAAGGCGCGACCTTTTCGCCGCCGGGTTAAAAAAGCTGGGTTGGCATTTCCAAATTCCCGAGGCGGCTTTTTATTTCTGGATCAAGGTACCGAACGGTATGTCCTCTGCCGATTGGTGCGGCAAGGTGCTTGAAGAAGCCGGTATCGTGGTGACGCCGGGCAATGGCTTTGGGGCCGAAGGTGAAGGATATTTCCGAATGACCATTACGGTGGATAAAGCCCGGTTGGAAGAAGCGCTTCAAAGGCTGGCAAAGCTGAAATAAAGCTGCTATCCGTCGTTTGTCTTCCGTCGTCCGTTTAGGCTTTGGGGGACTTTGCGGAAGACGGATGACGGACGACGAAGGACGGCTTTTTATGGCATTAGTTTATCTATCCCTTGGCTCCAACTTAGGAGATCGTGACAAATATCTAATGGAAGCGCGCCGGGCAGTTGAAAAATCCTTTTCTTTTGTCCGATTTTCGAAAGTTTACGAAACTGAGCCGGTGGATATTAAGGATCAGCCCTGGTTTTTGAACCAGGTGGCGGAAGTTCAAACCGATTTACCGCCCGATTCTTTGCTAGAATGGATCCGAGCTTTGGAGAACCGTCACGGGCGACAAAGGGAGACTCCGAAGGGTCCCCGGACGTTGGATGTGGATATCCTGTTGTACGATGATTGGGTGATGGAGGGGAGCGATTTGATCCTGCCCCATCCCCGGCTGGCGCAAAGGCGGCACGTGTTGGTTCCTTTGACGGAGTTGGCGCCTGAAAAATGGCTTCCCATCAGCGAATTGTCGGTTCAGGACGCGTTAGAGCGGGTAAAAGACTTATCACAGGTTAGACCCCATGCTTCAACATAAATACATCGCGGTTGAGGGTCCCATCGGCGTGGGTAAAACCAGCCTCGCGGAAATTCTCTCCAAAAAACTGAACGCCCGACTGATCCTAGAAGGCGCGGTGGAAAATCCTTTTATCAGTGAATTTTATAAGGACATCAAGAAACACGCCTTTCAAACCCAGATGTTTTTTCTTCTTTCCCGGTACCGCCAGCAGCAGGAAATGGTCCAGAGTGACCTTTTCCAGCAGGGCATTGTCAGCGATTACGTTTTCGCGAAGGACCGCTTGTTCGCCAATTTGACCCTGGACGATAACGAACTGAAATTGTACGAACAACTCCACTCTATTTTGACGGGGCGGGTTTTGAAGCCGGATTTTGTTATTTACCTGCAAGCCTCGACGGATGTTTTGTTGAAACGTATTTCCATGAGGGGCCGGAAGTTTGAGAGCCATATCACGGGTGACTACCTGGCGGAATTGAATCAGGCCTACAATTACTATTTCTTTCATTATCAAGAGACGCCGTTGATGGTAATCAACACCAGTGAGATCGATTTTGTCCACCGGGACGCCGATCTGGACGACCTGCTAGTCCACATGAGTAAAGTGAGCAAGGGGACGGTTTACTATCAGCCCGTCAGCCTTAAAAAATAAAACGCCAGGTAACAGGTGACAGTTCGCGGTTCTCAGTAAAGGCTTAAAGCAACCGCTGACAACTGTCAGCTGAAAACTGTGAACTGAATCTCGAGGTTTAAATGGCAAAACAAATGAACGTTTTGGAATTTCAACAGAAGTGCGACCGGGGTGAAAAGCTGACGGTTGTCACCGCCTACGATTATTCCATGGCTCTGGCGGTGGACGGAGCCGGCGTGGACGCGGTTTTGGTGGGGGACAGCCTTAACATGACCATGCTGGGCCGGCCCAACACCCTGTCCGTTTCGCTGGATGAAATGCTCCACCACGCAAAAGCGGCGGCGGCGGGTACTAAAAACGCTATGGTCATCGGCGACATGCCTTTTCTTTCTTATCAATTGGGCCCGGAACAAGCCCTTGAAAACGCCGGAGCCTTTTTGGCTGAGGCGGGGGTTCAGGCGGTCAAGTTGGAATGGTGCCCCCAGGCAGCGGAAGTCACGAGATTTTTGGTGGAGAACGGTATTCCGGTCATGGGCCATGTGGGATTCACCCCCCAGCAGATCAACCGTTTCGGTGGATATCATCAACAGGGCAAAGACGCTGCCGGGGCCGCCCGGTTATTAAAAGAAGCCAAGGCCTTGGAAAAGGCAGGGGCTTTCGCGGTCGTGTTGGAGTTGATACCGCCTGATATCGCGAAGAAAATCACCGCCGCTCTCAAGATCCCCACTATCGGAATCGGGGCCGGCCCCCATTGCGATGGACAGGTCCAGGTCCTCCACGATCTACTGGGGCTCTTGCCGGATTTTCACCCCAAGCATGCCAAAGCTTATCTTTCGCTTCATGATGAAATCAAGAACGCCGTGAAGCAGTATGCCGCCGAGGTTCGTTCCGGGAAATTTCCTCCAAAATCCAGTTAGCCACAGATGAACACGGATTAACACGGATTTGGATTTTTAAAAATCAAAAGATTTCATCTGAGTTCATCCGTGCGGGGGAGAAGCCCCGTCTGTGGCGAATAGAGAGGTGTTCGTTGTCAGCTTTTAATTCGAAAATGATATCCAAGCCCGTTGAGATGCAGTCTCTATCCGATCAATGGATCCTTGGAAAAAAAACGATTGGCTTCGTTCCCACCATGGGAGCCCTTCACCAGGGCCACTTGGAATTGGTCCGGGCTTCTCGAAAGCAAAACAAGCGCACGGTCGTTTCAATCTATGTCAATCCATTGCAGTTTGGTCCGAATGAGGATTTTTCAAAATATCCGCGGACGCTGGAAGCGGACTTAAGGCTTCTTGAAAAAGAAAAGGTCGATCTGGTTTTTACTCCGTCAAACAAGGAAATGTATCCGCGCGGGTTTTCGACCCAAGTGAACGTGACTGGTCCCATCGTCCAGGGTCTTTGCGCGCCGTTCCGGTCCGGCCATTTTGACGGCGTGGCCACGATTGTGGTGAAACTCCTAGCGGCGGTTCAGCCCACCCGCCTTTATCTCGGGCAAAAGGACGCCCAGCAGGCAGCCCTCTTGAAAAAAGTGATTGTAGACCTGAATATAAAGGTCAAGCCGGTTGTCTGTCCCATCGTGCGCGAACACGATGGTTTGGCGATGAGTTCCCGGAACGTGCGGCTGACCTTGGCGGGAAGAAAAGTCGCGCCGGTTCTTTACAAAGGACTGAGGGTGGGGAAGAGTGTTTTTGAGCTGGGGGAAACGGACGCTAAAAAAGTACTGGGTGAAATCAGAAAAGTTATCCGCGGGGAGCGGAAAGTACGACTCCAATATTTAGAGGCGGTAGACTCAGAAACCTTGGCACCAGCGGATAAAATCAAGCCCGGAACCATGCTGGCTTTAGCGGCTTATTTGGACACCATCAGGTTGATCGACAATATTATCGTTTAAGCCGGGGAACCGGCGGTGGTTTTGAGGTTGATTTTGGGTTAAACTGTCGCGTTCTTAAACCAGCACCCGAGGAACTCATGGCCCGGACTTTCGTGAAGTCAAAAATTCATAAAGCCACCGTCACCCAAACCGACCTTCAATACGAAGGGAGCATCACGCTTGACCCCAAATTGATGGAGGCCGCTGATATTGAACCCTTTGAGCAGGTTCACGTGCTCAACTTAAACAACGGCAACCGCCTGGAAACCTACGCCATCAAGGGAAAGTCGAATTCGGGGGTTGTTTGCTTGAATGGAGCCGCCGCCCGCCACACGGAAAAGGGCGACCAGGTCATTGTCCTGACCTATGAAAGTTTCGCCCATCTGCCGCCCGCCGGCTACCAGCCTCGGGTGGTTTCGGTCAACGCCAAGAATAAAGTCACTAAAGTGAAGAAGGGAGTCTAACCATGTCTCTCGACCTATTTTTAGATGACCAGGAACTCGCTTCCCGCATCCAGGCGCTCAAAAAAGAACGCAACGCCGTGATCTTGGCCCACAGCTACGAAAGGCCGGAAGTTCAGGATATCGCCGATTACGTGGGCGACTCGCTGGAATTGTCGCGGCTCGCCGCCAAAACCGACGCGGACGTGATTGTTTTTTGCAGCGTCCATTTCATGGCCGAGACCGCGAAAATCCTCTCGCCCCAAAAAACCGTGCTTCTGCCCGCCGCTGAGGCGGGATGCCCCCTGGCCGACATGATCACCCCGGAACAGCTGGCCTTTGAAAAGGCCAAGCACCCCAACGCAGCCGTGGTGGCCTATGTCAATTGCTCGGCGGAAATTAAATCCATGGCTGACGTCTGCTGCACTTCGGCCAACGCGGTCCAGGTCGTCAACGCCATGCCGCAGGACGAAATTTTATTTGTTCCGGACCAACACTTGGGCCGCTGGGTGCAAACCCAGACGGAAAAGAAAATCATTCTTTGGGCGGGCTGCTGCCCGACCCACCAGCGCATGAAGGTCGGCGATTTCACTTCCATCAAAAAAGAACATCCCGACGCGTTGATCGTGGTCCATCCGGAAAGCAACGAGGATATCTGCAACTTGGCGGACGCCATTTTGTCCACCTCCCAGATGCTCCGCTATTGCCAGGCCTCGCCGGCGAAAAAATTCATCATCGGCACCGAGATGGGCATGCTCCACCGCCTGCGGACGGCCATGCCCGAAAAAACTTTCTTCCAGCCCAGCAAGGGGCTCATCTGTCCCAACATGAAAATGACCCAGCTTGAGGATGTGTATGAATCCTTGAAAGACCTGAAACACCCCATTGAGATTCCCGAACCCATCCGGCTGAAGGCTTTGAAAGCCTTAGACGGCATGCTGGCGGCGGTGCCGACGAAGTGACGAAAAAAAGACCGAAACGACGCCTGGCCATTGTGGGCTGCGGCGCTATCGGTTCGCTGGTGGCCCGGCTCCTCGAAAAGAAAAAATCCTCCTTCGTCGTCACGGCGGTTTTCGACACTTTTATTTCCAGCTCCCAAACCCTCTCGAAGAGCTTAAAGTCCCGCCCGAAAGTCTGCGGAGAACTCTCGCAAATTTTTTCCCACTGCGACATGGTTCTGGAAGCGGCTTCCGTTCAGGCCGCCGTTCAAGTGGCGGAAGCGAGCCTTCGAAAGGGAAAGCCGCTCGTGATGATGAGCACCGGGGGTTTTCTTTTGAACCGGAAACGCCTGACGGATTTGGCCGAACGGACAAGAACCAAAATTTACCTTCCTTCCGGAGCCCTGGGGGGGTTGGATGCCTTGAAAGCCGCCCGTCAAATGGGCGGGCTAAAATCCGCGCAAATCACCTCGACGAAGCCTCCCCGGGGGTTTGCTGGGGCGCCGGGATTGACGAAGGCCCAAAAGCAAAAGCTTTACAAATCAAAAACATCTTTTTATCTTTATCAGGGTAACGTGGCGGGAGCGGTGAAGCGCTTTCCGGCGAACGTCAATGTGGCCGCCACCACGGCATTGGCCTCGGGGGCCCCTGGTAAACTCAAGGTTCGGGTCATGGCTGACCCCCAAATAAAATTTAATCAGCATGAAATTAGAGCCTCGGGAGATTTCGGAGAGTTGTCCTCGATAACCCGAAACCGGCCCTCCCGGCAAAACCCTAAAACCAGCGCCTTGGCGATCTTGTCCGCCCTCGCGTTGTTAGAACGTCTTGAGAGTTATATCGAGGTTGGAAATTGAAACAATCCTCCGAACCAGCCGGCTTCCCTTGCGCCATCCAGCTCCGCGACCTTTCCAAAACCTATAAAACCGGTTTTTGGCTGGCACCCAAAGTCAGTCATGCCCTCAAGGGGCTTCATCTGGATATTTACGAAAACCAGGCATTCGGACTTATGGGCTTGAACGGCGCCGGCAAGACCACAGTCATTAAGTTAATCCTGGGCCTGTTAAAACCCACCCGAGGAAATATTTCGGTACTGGGAGGCTCCATCTCGGACAGGAATATACGTTCGCAAATTGGATATCTTTCTGAGCTGCCTTATTTTTCTAAACAACATACGGGTAGGGAATTGCTGGAATATTTTGGATCCCTACATGACTTGTCGGGAAAAGCGCTCCGGTACCGTGTGGACGAGGTTTTAGAACTGGTGCGGATGGTCAAGCCGGCAGGGGAAAGGGTGGCGGGTTATTCCAAAGGAATGCTGCAGAGAATCGGCATTGGCCAAGCCCTGATTGGGAAGCCCAAGCTCCTTATTTGCGACGAACCCATGAGCGGACTGGATCCGGTGGGTTACAAGGAAATGCGGGATATTTTCATCGACTTGAAGAAAACAGGAACTACTCTTTTCTTGAACACCCACATCCTGGACGAGGTTGAGCGGATTTGCGACCGTGTCGGAATCCTCCACGAGGGTGAATTGAAGGATGTGTCCACCATGGCCAAGATTCTGGAAACCTCCGTGCCGGTTGATTACTGGATCGATGTGGAAGCCTCCGAAGCCTCCAAGTTTAAAGGTCTGCCTTTCCAGGCGGCTGTCCAGAAAAACGGCGGCGTCCAAATCTCAGGCATGGTTTTGGCGGAAACCCTGGCCCTCATGACGTCGCGCCGCGGCAAAATCAAGGGCGTCCGTCCCCTCTCTTCGATCGTGGAAGCCTATTTTCTCCAGACGATCGGCGCTCACGCCCATTTGCGGGCGCCGGAAGGGAGCCGCGCGTGAACCGTATTTTCTCCCTTACCCTTTTTACTTTCCGGGAGCTCATCCGCAGCAAGATGCTCTATATTTGGCTGATCAGCGTCGTGGTCCTTTGCGGCTTGGCCTTTCTCCTTTCCATCTTAAGCTACGGCGAAGTCCATAGTATTTTCATGGATTTGGGTTTGGTGGGCATGGAGGTTTCTGGCTTAATGGTTCTCATCCTGAGCCTGGCCGTGACCTATAACACGGAAATGGATCAAAAGGCCATTTTCCTCCATCTTTGCAAACCTTTGACCCGGGGTGAATATCTATTGGGGCGGATTTTTGGTTTTTTCATGGTGAATGGCTTGGTGGTTCTGGGAATGGGCCTGGTCATTGTGGGGCTGGTTCGTTTCGCCGGCGGGGGGCAGATTCCTCCCCTTTTTTATGACTGCGTGATTTTTATTCTTTTAGAAATGTTCACGTTGACCGTTTTAGGTTTAACCTTCCAGATGATCGCCACCTCCATGGTGGGGGTGGTGGGGTATAGTTTTTTCACGATTTTCTTGGGCCACTTGACCGGCGAGATCCAATGGCTTTTGTCCAAGCAGCTGGCCCCGGCGGCCAAACTTGGACTGCAAGTGGTTTACTACTGTTTACCGAACCTTGAAATTTTCAACCTGAAGGACCGGATGTACGACCCCACACTGGTGATGGGAATGGCCCAATGGGAGGAAGTGCTGCTCTATACGTTCGCCTATTCCTTCCTGGTTTTCCTGATCGGCTGGATCAACCTGGAAAAAAGGGAATTTATATGAAAACCCAGGAGGACAACCGGATTTTTTTGAAATACGCGCCGGTTCCTTTGGTGATTCTTTTTATAGCCCAAGCGGTCCTTTCCACCCGGCTGAGCGGCTGGATTCATCCCGAACCGGCGGAAGCCTTTCAGGCCTTGAGGATGGACAAGAGGGTCGCCTCAACTTTAAGGGCTGCGGCATTTTTGAGCGGCTACCGGGTTCTGGTCGGACACGCCTTTTGGATCAAGGTTATCCAATATTACGGGGATTCTTTCAATTCCTTGGACAGATACTCCAAGCTTTACGATTACTGCAGCTTGGCATCTGATCTAAACCCCAAGTTCATTCCTATCTACACCTTGGGGGCCTCGGCCCTAGCCTTCCATTTAGGGCGGATAGATGAAGCCGCCCGATTGCTTCAAAAGGGAATTAATTCTAATCAACAGAACACCCAGCTGAAGCTGATGTTGGCCGCCATCGCTTATCAAAACCTGGGAGAATTCGATAAGGTCATTCCTTTTTTAGAGGCGCAAATTGACCAAGGTGACGCTCCTTACATGCTGGTTTCGATCCTGGCCAACGCCTACAAGAAAGCGGGGCGGTATGGAGACGCTATCAAGCTCTGGCAAAAAATCCTCAGGGAATCGGATGAGCCGGAGCAAAAAATCATGGCCGGTATCAAGCTTCAAGAACTTTACGCTCTTACGAACGGCGCAAAAAAAGACAAGCCTTAAAATACAGATCGCGTGACGTTGTCTCGGAATTTGATCCGGAAATTTTCTGTGAAAGATGGGGGCGCCGCCGATGATTCAGCTCGTTTCTTTAAATCCCGCCCTTGACCTTTCATTGATACTGGAAGAACCTTCGAAGGGAAAAATTGGGTTGGTTTCGGAAGCAAAAGTCGAGGCTGGCGGGAAGGCCTTGAATGTCGCGAGGTTTTTAAGGAAATGGGGCATTCGTCCCGAAACCTGGCTGGGAACAGGCGGGGAATCGGATCCGACCCATATTCTTTACCGGGCTTTGTTGAAAGAAGAGGGAGTGGCCGCGAATTTCCTGGGAGGGCAAGTTCCCGTCCGGTTTAATGTGGTGATTCAAAATAAAAAGAAATCCCGAAAATATAATCATCCTGGTTTTGAGTTGGATTTGGTCTCTTTTCCCCGGTTATATAAGTCGGTCAAAAAAGGGGACCTGTTGGTGATGACCGGGCGGCTGCCGGTTGGAATGAACTCAGGCCTTTATGGGGCCTGGATCAGGGCCTTTGGGCGCAAGGGTGTGGGAACGGTGGTGGATACTTCCGGAAAACCGCTGGCCGAAGCCCTTCAAGCCAAGCCTTGGTTCTTCAAAGTGAATCTTTTCGAGTTCTCGGAAGCTACCCATCAGAAAATTAAAAATCTCAAAAAATTCTCCAGACAATTACCTGGGTTATTGAAATCTGGTCTCTTACACGGGGCTGTCACTAACGGGGCTGAAGGCGCCGTTCTTTGGAATGGAAACCAGGCGGTTTGGGTAAAGTCTAGCCAAAAAGTGAAATCATCTTTTGTGGTGGGGGCGGGTGACGCGTTCCTAGCTGGCTACTTGAAGGGCCTTCAATCTCGTAAAAGTTTCGAGGATTGCGCCAAACTCGCTTGCGCTGCAGGAACGGTGGTGGCCATGACGGGAATTCGAGGGTTTGATGTGAAATTAGTATCGAAGCTGGTAAAAAGTGTAAAAGTGAAAAAGTGTTAATGTGTGAATGATTTGATCTTTAATTTTTGTTTATTCCCTCGCCCCTTGCGGGAGAGGGTAGGGTGAGGGATGGTTTGCCTTACTCCGTGTAACTCTGTTCACTCTGTGGTGAAGAGGTTTTATGTCTCCTGAAACTCGCGCCGTCTACTCCGTCACTGAAATCCTCCAATCCGCCCGGGCCCTGCTCGAGGCTAAATTTTCGTATGCCCTCGTTGAGGGTGAAATCAGCGAATTCACCAAAGCCGTCTCAGGCCACATGTACTTCAAACTCAAGGATGAGAAAGGCTCGCTCCCTTGCGCCTTCTTCAAGGGAAGCAACATGGGTTTGACTTTCAAACCTGAAATAGGAATGAAGGTCATCGCCGGAGGTTCGCTGACCCTTTACGAAAGGGACGGCAAGTTCCAACTCAATGTCCGCACCCTGGAGCCCAAGGGCGTCGGGGCACTGCAGATCGCTTTTGAACAACTTAAGAAAAAACTATTAGAAGAAGGTTTATTCAGCGATGAACGAAAGAAACCGGTTCCTGAACATCCCCACAAAATCGCTTTGATAACTTCGCCCATCGGAGCGGCCATCCAGGATTTCATGAAAATTCTCGAAACAAGGGTGGGGATTGATCAAGTGGATTTGTTCCCAGTGAAGGTCCAGGGCGCCGAATCGCCCGGTGAAATTATTGCCGCCATTGAAGGAGTTTCCGAAAGGGCCGAGCATGATGTCCTGGTTCTAACCCGAGGCGGGGGAAGCTTGGAAGATTTAGCATCCTTTAACGACGAGGGAGTCGTGAGGGCATTAGCTGCTTGTTCCATCCCCACCATTTGCGCGGTCGGTCATGAGGTGGATTTTTCCCTTTGCGATTTCGTGGCGGATAGAAGGGAGCCGACCCCCACCGCCGCCGCGGCCCATATCGCCCCCGGAATTGATGAGACCCGCGACCGATTGGAACAGCTCCAGCATCGACTGACAGAAGCTCTGGAAAATCTTTTAGACGATAAAAAACGTGATTTGGAAGGGTTTCTCCAAACCCTCCGTGACCGCCGTCCGGATTTACTTCTGGACCAGGCTAGGCAGGATTTGGATTACCGAACGGAAGATTTGAAGTCTGCCCTGACGGATAAGTTGAAAGATCACGCTCTTAGACTTCAACGTTCTTCGGATTTTCTTTCCCGTGTTACGCCAATGCACCTCATTGCGCCCTTAAAAGAGCGCCTCAAGGGCTTAGAGGCCCAATTGCAGGCCTATCACCCCCATGGGCCGCTCAAGCGTGGCTATGCCATTGTACGGCGCAAGGACACCGGAAAGATTCTCAGGTCGGCTAATGAGGTTAAGAAGGGCGATAAGCTGACAGTGGAACTTCAGAAGGGTTTGCTGGAATCGCAGGTGACTTCTTCAAACGCAGAAAGCGAACAAGGTACATTGCTTTAAAGTTTTGATTGTAATTAAGTCTGATTATGGGAGTCACAATTGCGGGTAATTGAATCGTGAAGGAATCAATCGAATTACCTTGGGTTATGAGTAGTAAGTTAATTTATAGATGTATTGGAATAACTGTCTCGTTACTCTTTTTTTCTATGATTTTAGTTTCAAGTCTGGAGGAAAAAATATTCACTTTCGTGGAACTAATTCCAATATCTATAGGAGTTTTAACATGGTTCGGTTCAATCCGATTAATTAGATGTTCTGCGGAAGGAATAACTAAAACTTATGGTTTCGTATGGTCGGAAACCGTGCTGTGGGAAAATGTAAAATCGGCTTTAATTGGACAAATTGTTGAAACGGGTCGGTATGGTACAAAAAGGCCACCATACTATTATGTTTCACTTAGAACTAAGTCTTATAAAAACTTCAAAATTCTTCTTCATTGGTTTCGACAAAAGGATGTCGACGTACTCATTGAAATATTGAGAGATAAGCCGTTTCCTTTTTCTCGAAATATCCCCCAAACTGTCATTCTTTAATGTTTTTTGTCAAGTTGAGCTTTTCATAAAAAGATTCGGAATGGAGAAGGATAGATGAAAATTTTAAAAACCTTAGTAATTCTTTATGCCTTGGCACCGACCTTAGGTTTTTCCCAAACCGCTTTTGATTTCAAGGGTGACGCTGCCAACCCAATCTTCCAAAAGCTGGGCGTGAACGCCGATAAGCCTATGAGGCTGGGATGGCTTGTTGGAACGGATAAGCTGATCACGGACATCAATGTCCCGGAAATAAGCGTCTATTCCAGTTCGAACAAAGTTTTGACCGCAAAACTAGTCGGCCCCTTTGCGAAGGCTGATATGGACGCGATTCGGACGAAATCCTGCGTGGCTTGCGACTCCACTGTGGGTTATTTCCAATATCAATTGGATGGGCTTGTTCGGCTGGATGGGGAAAGGGTGTTGGTGACCTCGGCCTTTCCCGACTCCAAAGTGGGTTTTGAAAAGATTAAAATGACGAATTTTTTGATTAAACGGGCCGCTGAGTTGTTGGGGGCAAAAAAGACCGATCCGCATAAATATCTTTACTTGCGATCGATGGATGGGAAGTTCACCTATTCCTTCCACGCTTTTTATGATTTGAAAACAAGGGCGCTCAAGAGCTATGGCA
>CAZHFP010000024.1:23771-25745 GCA_964531065.1 uncultured bacterium | reverse complement strand
GAGGATTTGGAACCCAAGGACTTGGCCGAATGGATCACGGAAGACCGGCTTCCGGTTCGCATGCAGCTGCAGATGCATAAGTATATTTGGCCGCGAGATACAAAGGGCCGATAGGCCCTTCTTCGTCGTCCGTCGTCCGCTGTCCGTCGTGCGCTTAGGCCTAAATCTTCAAGCGGACGACGGAGGACGGATGACGAACGACGAGGTTGTTGAATTTATAAAAGAGGATCATGAAATGAACCATCCAAAAGCCGTTGTATTGGTATCGGGTGGATTAGATTCCACCACCTGCCTCGTCATCGCCCGGCAACAAGGGTTTGAGCTCTACGCCCTCACGCTTTTCTACGGCCAAAGGCACAAGGTGGAGTTAAAGGCGGCTCGGAAAGTCGCCAAGGCTTATAAAGTTAAAAAGCATTTGGAACTTGAAGTTCCCTTGACCGCCTTCGGCGGGTCGGCTTTGACGGATAAAAAAATAATTGTTCCCAAGCACAAAAGCCTCAAGGACATAGGAAAGGGAATTCCTCCTACTTACGTTCCTGCCCGCAATACGGTATTTCTCTCCCTGGCCCTGGCCTGGGCGGAGGCGGTGGGGGCCGAACATATCTTCATCGGCGTGAACGCTTTAGACTACAGCGGCTACCCGGATTGCCGCCCGGAATTTATCCGGGCCTTTGAAAAACTCGCGAAGCTGGCGACGAAAAAAGGCGTTGAAGGGAAATGGAAACTCAAAATCCACACGCCCCTCATCCGTCTGTCCAAGGCCCAAATCATTAAGGCTGGTTTGAAATTGGGGATCGACTATGGCTTGACCCATTCCTGCTACGACCCGAAACCAGATGGCCGCGCCTGCGGTCGGTGTGATTCCTGTTTATTAAGAGAGAAGGGCTTCGTGGAAGCCGGCGTACCGGATCCTCTTAAAAATTGACCCGGCACACACAAGGCTCTGTCCTCGGCTTGAGGCCTCGGGCTAGTGGTCGGATCCTGCTAAATAACGTTATTCTTAGCGGTTATTTTCGACAAATTTAACGATCGTTTTTCCTTCGCCTCCATTAAGATAGTGGCAATTATTCGCTGGATATATTTCATCGCCTTATTTTATCAACGGCTGGTATTAATGAATCGAACCTCCAAAAATATTTCTAACCAAACATCCGCCATGTCTGTCTTGGCCGGACTTTTCTTTTCCGCCTTGCTGCTTTTACCTCAATTCCTTTTCGCCCAAACCCCTTCTTATTTTGGCAATCAATCCGCGATGGATGGTTTCGGCGACTTTGCCCTAAATGACAACACTTTTCAAGGCTCGGTGAGGTTCACAGCCCGGAGCGCGGGAGTAAGCGCGGTGAGTTTGTATTTCAGCCAGACGACGGGCGGGAGCGCGCAATACACTGTGGAGCTACATGGGGATAACGGCGGAGTGCCGGGTGTGACAGTGCTGGCTAGCTCGAACATAACTGTTTCGTCGGTTGGATGGCAGAACGTTTTTTTTGGATTTGGAACTTCGATAAATCCTGGTTCGATATACCATCTGGTGGTGAGAGTGCCCTTCGTTATCGCCCCTAACTACGCGACATGGCGCATCGGAACCACGCCAGCCAACCATTTATATCCTTATGATCAGGCTTCGGACCCAAATCAAGCGGTGCTGAAGAACACAGGAAGCGGATGGGTGGTAGATAACAGCCTTCAACCCCTCTTTGTGATCCAAACGGGAATGAACAGCTACGATGGAAACCCTTACGCAGTCGGGACGGAATTCGAGGCCGCGAGCTTAATGACGCTCGGCGAGAGGTTTGAAGTGGTGGCGGCGCCCCTGACGATCCAGTCCGTGGGAGCCTATGTGAAGAAGGCGGGGAGCCCGTCGGGTGACTTGAATTGGCAGATTGTGGACGCCGGGGTGAATACGGGAACCGTTATGGCCTCGGGCACTTTGGGAACCGCTTCCCAAATCGGCGCCAGCTACGCCTGGGTGGAAGC
>CAZHFP010000024.1:0-23671 GCA_964531065.1 uncultured bacterium | reverse complement strand
CGGGCACTTTGGGAACCGCTTCCCAAATCGGCGCCAGCTACGCCTGGGTGGAAGCCAGCATTACTTCCGTTGTTTTGCCGACGGGTATTTACCGTTTCACCTTGAGTTCCGCCAACACGACAGGGAATGGGTACCGTTGGATGGCGGAAAACTCGGGAATCAATTTTTTTACTGGTTTCACCGACACGACCACTTATGACGGCCCCCGGGGGCGGGCCCAGACTTTTTCGGGAAGCTGGGGAGAGCTGGGGCCATACAGCGACTACGACTTCGCGTTCCGATTCTTAAAGAGTGCGCCGGGAACGCCCACGGCAACGCCCACACCGACGCCTCCGGGAACGAGCTATGTGGGGAACCAGTCGGTCGAGAACGGCTACAGCGACTTTCCCCTGACCAACTCGAACGTTCAAGGCTCGGTGAGGTTCACGGCCAGGAGCGCGGGAGTAAGCGGGATGAGCTTGTATTTCAGCCAGACGACCGGCGGAAGCGCTCAATACACGGTGGAACTGCATGGGGATAACGGTGGAGTGCCTGGGACGGTGCTGGCCAGCTCCAACATTAGCGTCTTCTCAGTTGGGTGGCAGAATGTTTCTGTGGGTTTTGGAACCTTGATGAATCCAGGATGGGTGTACCACCTGGTCGTAAGAGCCTCTGCCAATGCCTATCCTAATTACGCGATTTGGCGCATTGGGACTACACCGTCCAATCATTTATACCCATACGACCAGGCACCGGATCCAAACCAGGCGGTACTGAAGAATACGGGAAGCGGTTGGGTGGTGGATACGGGCTTGCAGCCCTTATTTGTAATCCAAACGGGAATGAACAGCTCTGATGGCAACCCTTACGCTGTTGGGACGGAATTCGAGGCTTCGAGTTTAATGATGCTGGGGGAGAGGTTTGAAGTGGTGGCCGCGCCCCTGACGATCCAGTCGGTAGGTGCCTACGTGAAGAAGGCGGGAAGCCCGTCTGGCGACTTGAACTGGCAGATTGTGGATGCCGGGGTGAATACGGGAACCGTTATGGCCTCGGGCACTTTGGGAACCGCTTCCCAAATCGGCGCCAGCTACGCCTGGGTGGAAGCCAGCATTACTTCCGTTGTTTTGCCGACGGGTATTTACCGTTTCACCTTGAGTTCCACCAACACAATGGGGAATGGGTACCGCTGGATGGCGGAAAACTCGGGAAGCGCCTTCTTTTCTGGGTTCACTGATACAACCACTTATGACGGCCCTCGGGGACGGGCCCAGACTTTTTCGGGAAGTTGGGGAGAGCTGGGGACGTATAGCGATTACGATTTCGGATTTCGATTCTTGAAAAGCGCGCCGGGAACGCCGACCGCAACGCCCACACCGACGCTTCCCGGAACGAGTTACGCGGGAAATCAAGCAGTGCAGAATGGTTGCAGCGACTTTCCCCTGACCAATCCCAATGTTCAAGGTTCGGTGAGGTTCACGGCCCGGAGCGCGGGGGTAAGCGCGGTGAGTTTGTATTTCAGCCAGACGACGGGCGGAAGCGCGCAATACACGGTGGAACTACATGGGGATAACGGCGGAGTGCCGGGCGGAACGGTGCTGGCCAGCTCGAACATGACTGTTTCGACGGTTGGGTGGCAGAACGTTTTTTTCGGTTTTGGAACCTCGGTCAACCCTGGATCGGTGTACCACCTAGTCGTGAGGCCCACTTCCAATCTCTATCCTTATTACGCGATCTGGCGCGTCGGGACCATGCCGGGGAATCATTTATACCCTTATGACCAGGCGCCGGATCCGAACCAAGCGGTGTTGAAGAACACAGGAAGCGGATGGGTGGTAGATAACAGCCTTCAACCCCTCTTTGTGATCCAAACGGGAATGAACAGCTACGATGGAAACCCTTACGCAGTCGGGACGGAATTCGAGGCCGCGAGCTTAATGACGCTCGGCGAGAGGTTTGAAGTGGTGGCGGCGCCCCTGACGATCCAGTCCGTGGGAGCCTATGTGAAGAAGGCGGGGAGCCCGTCGGGTGACTTGAATTGGCAGATTGTGGACGCCGGGGTGAATACGGGAACCGTTATGGCCTCGGGCACTTTGGGAACCGCTTCCCAAATCGGCGCCAGCTACGCCTGGGTGGAAGCTAGTGTCACTCCGGTAATTGTGCCAACAGGAATCTATCGTTTCACCTTGAGTTCCACTAACACAACGGGGAATGGGTACCGCTGGATGGCGGAAAACTCGGGAACCAATTTCTTTACCAACTTTACTTATCTCACCACTTATGACGGCCCCCGGGGCCGGGCTCAGACTTTTTCGGGAAGCTGGGGAGAGCTGGGGACGTATAGCGATTATGATTTTGGATTCCGATTCCTCAAGAGCGTTCCTGGAACGCCTACGCCGACCCCGACTCCTACGCCCCCGGGAACAAGCTATGTGGGGAACCAAGCGGTAGAGAATGGTTACAGCGATTTTCCCCTGACCAATCTCAACGCGCAGGGCTCGGTGAGGTTCACGGCCAGGAGCGCGGGAGTAAGCGCGGTGAGTTTGTATTTCAGTCAGACGACGGGCGGAAGCGCGCAATACACGGTGGAACTACATGGGGATAACGGGGGGGTGCCGGGCGGAACGGTGCTGGCCAGCTCGAACATGACTGTTTCGTCTGTTGGATGGCAGAACGTTTTTTTCGGTTTTGGAACCTCGGTCAACCCTGGATCGGTGTACCATCTGGTCGTGAGGCCTTCTTCGGATACTTCTCCTTATTACGCGATCTGGCGCGTCGGGACCATGCCGGCCAACCATTTATACCCTTATGATCAGGCGCCGGATCCTAACCAGGCGGTGCTGAAGAATACGGGAAGCGGATGGGTGGTGGATAACACGATCCAGCCCCTCTTCACGATCCAAACGGGAATGAACAGCTATGACGGAAACCCCTATGCGGCGGGGGCTGAAGCCGCCTTTTTCAACCATGGTTCCTTCTGGGCCCAGCGTTTCCGCGTGACAGGCCTTCCGATCAACATCAACTCAATAGGAATTTACGCCAGAGCCATCGCCAATCCCACCATTGGGTTAAGCTGGGAAATTCGCAATGTTTCCAACAACGCCCTCTCCGCTTCGGGAGTTTGGCCCGCCTCATCCTTCAACTCCGGGTACGGCTGGGTGGATCAGGCTATCCCGACCCTTGCCCTGGCCGGGGGAACCTACCGCGTCACCGTCAAATATCTTTCCGATACCACCCCGAATGGATATGGCTGGATGAGGGTCTTTACCAACAACAATTTCTTTTCTTATTTACCCGGACTGACCTATGACGGAACCAATTCTTACGCGGAGACTTCTACGGATGGATCGACTTGGAACTCATCTTCCCAGTACCAGGATGATGATTTCGGCTTCCGTCTTTTAAACACCGGCTTTTCCACTCCCACACCCACGGTTACTTTTACGCCAACCTGGACAGCCACGGCGACCGCTACACCCACGGTGACCAACACGCCGACCATTACCTTGACCTCGACGCCTTCTTGGACGCCAACATGGACTCCCACTTTTTCCAATACGCCCTCTGAAACTCCCACGAACAGCCCGACGGATTCGGCGACCACTACCCTAACTCTCACTTCGACGGACACCCCTACCGACACGGCCACTTCGACAGACACTTTCACGGACACCCCGACCGCGACTTTTACCGAGACGCCTACTTCCACCGATACCCCGACGAACACTGCCACCAGCACTTCCACGGACACGCCGACTTTCACGTCGACCAACAGCTCTACCGACACTCCGACCAATACGTCAACCGATACGCCAACCTTTACTGACAGCCCAACCTTTACCTTTACGGCAACGAATACCTCCACGGATACGCCCACTTCCACCGATACATCCACCTTTACGTCGACCGCTACTCCAACCGCCACCCCGACAAATACCATGACCTACACCTACACCCTTTCTTTCACGCCCACCGCCACCAATACGGCCACCAGCACCTCGACGAATAGCTTCACGAACACCTTTACGAATACTCCTACTTCAACGCCCACCAATACACCGACCAAAACCTTCACTCCAACCCCGACAAAGACCAATACGGGAACACCCACTAAGACAGGAACTTCTACCTTTACACCGACTAAGACAGGAACCCCGACCAAGACCGGAACTTCCACCCTTACTCCCACCAAGACCGCCACGCCGACCAAGACGGGAACCTCCACCTTTACTCCCACCAAAACCTTAACTCCGACCATCACCAAAACTCCCACGGGAACCCGCACGCCTTCCAAGACGCCCACGAGAACCTCGACGGCGACCCTCACCCCCACTTTCACCCGGACGCCCACTAAAACCCCTACTCCGCTGGGCGGCGCCAAGTCGAAGTCGGACGAAGAACAGAACCCCGTTCCGACACCCACGCCGCTCCAAGCGGTTGGGGTTTTGGTTTCAGCCCAACCCAATATTTCCACCGGGGGACAGCCGATCCGGTTCAAGGTGTTTTTGGAAGGGTCCTCCCGTCTCCAGCTTTCGCTCTTTACGATTTTGGGCGAGAAGGTCGCTCAATATTCGCTGGAAGGAACGGCGGGGGAGAACAACATCCTCTGGAATCTACAAAACGCCTCGGGCCAATCGGTGGCCAGCGGCCTTTACCTTTTTGTTCTTGAGTCCACCAGCGGATCCCAATCCTTCCAAAAAACCGGCAAGGTCGTCGTTCTGCGCTGACGAAGTTCCCTTCACACTTATCTGTCTTGTCCCTTGGGTCTAGGTTTTTCCAAGTCCTTGCGGCCCCAACAAAAAAAGGCCGGTGCTTTTAGGCACCGGCACATTTAAACCTCTTGTCTCGGCTTGTGGCCTCGACAAAAAAGGCCGCCGGGATTCCGGCGGCCTTTTTTGCTTCAATAGAAATAAATAATGATTAATGAACTTCTTCAGCGGCGCGCAGTTCGTCAAGGGCGCTGTTGATGGCCATGATGGCCGCGGCCTTGTGGCCGTGGAAATCATCAGCGGCGGCCCAAAGGGTATGCTTGGCGTTTTGCAATTGCTTGGCGGCCTTCAGGATCAAGGGATGGTGCGACCGTTTCCCGCCCGAAAAATGAAAATGGGCCTCGTCATCGGCGCCCAGGTTCACATTCAGGCTGATGCCATCGGCCTTTGCCGCCGCCGGCAAAATCAACGCTGCGGCCAAGACGGTTCCTTGAAGGAATTTCTTCCAATCGCTTTTCATAGTCATCTCCTTAGATTAAGTTTTCATAACCGGGTTTAAAATCCGGCTCCCTTTTGACGCTGAAACGCCGTGAAAGGTTACGGCCGAAAAGGGCCCGAGGCGGTTAAACGTTTCGGTTGAAGCCGGGCCCTGTTTTTCTAGACCCCCTTTCCAGGCTTTGTTAAAGTGGAGCCAGCCTCAGCAAGACTTATTTCAACCCAGGAGAACCTGTGGCCCAACCCCCTGTTTCCATCATCATCACACCCAGGGAAAGGTACACCTGGACCCGCCCCTCGGTCCTTTCCGTCCTGGACGGATTGGACAAATCCATCGAGGTTATTTTCGTGGCGGGGAACGCGCCGCCGGAAGCCCTTGCCTTTCTCCAAACCATCAAGAAAAAAAGGCCGAAATTCGCCGTTGTCCGAGCGGAACGGTATCTCAGGGCGAATGAAGCCCGGAACCTGGGCCTGGGAAAAATCAGGAAGGGGAATGACGTCGTTTTCATCGAGAACGACGTGATCGTCAAAAAAGGATGGCTGGAAAACATGGTCCGCTGCTCCCGGGCGTCGGGGGCGGACATCGTATCCCCGGTTATTTATGAGGGGGAACCCTCCGACCCGGACCCCCAATGCCATATCACCGGCGCCTATTTTATCCGCGAAGGGCCGGGAAAAAACGGGCGGATCATCGGGATGGAGCATATTTTGGACCATCAAAGGCCCCCGGGACCCCTATTGCATGCCAGGGTTTTTGATGTGGTTGAGTTCCACTGCCTTTGGATCCGGAGGAAATTCTTGGATCAGGTGTCCTTGAAATCCAATTACAGCGGGCTCTTCGCCCATTTGGATATATGCCTTCAAGCCGGGGAAAAGGGGGCCAAAATCGTCGTAGAGCCGAAGGCCCGGGTCTTCTTCACCAATCCCGCCTTCGTGCCGATCCAGTCGAGGGAGGATTTTCAGTTTTTGATCTTTCAATGGAACGAAAGGGAATGCCTGGAGCGGGTTCGAGTCATGCGCCGGGATTGGGGGATGATATTCGAAAAAAAAGTGTTTAGGGGATACCAGGATTGGGCCCGCTATTACAAAGGAATGATTTTCGCCTCTTTCGGAATCCTAGGGGCCGCGGAGAGGTTTATTTACCGGATGTCCAGGTTCGCCGCCTTTCCCGGCTGGGCCCGGAAAGGGTTGGAGGATTATTTGACGGCTAAGATTGAAAGAAAATTCAAGTGGGAAAGGTTCGTCATTTGAGAATGCCCCGGCTTGGTCCTCCTGCCGGAAGGGCTTTCCTTTGGTTGGCGGCCGCTTTATTTTTATCCGCCCCGTCCTCCCTCCGCGCCGCGGAACTCTCCGATTGGTACGCCTACAGCCCCCCCCCGGATCCCTCGGCGGTCCCGCTGGATCTTTCCTTCCTCAATGACGGCCCGGCCGGTTCCCATGGGTTCGTCCAAGTGAAGGATGGACGCTTTTTTTTCACCGACGGGACCCGGGCGCGTTTTTGGGGTGCCAATTTTGAGGGTTCGGATGTTTTTCTTCCCCACGATAAGGCCGACGCGGCGGCGCTCCGGCTTTCCCGCCTGGGTGTGAACATGATCCGCCTCCATATGGCGGATACGGGCTGGCTCAAGAGTAATTTTTTCGATCCTAAGGCCGACAATACCCTCGAGCTGGACCCGGCCCAGGTCGAAAGGTTCGATTACCTGGTTTCAGCCCTGAAGAAAAACGGCGTCTACCTCTATATGGACTGGCTGGTGCTGAGAAAATACCGGAAGGGTGACGGGGTGGCGGCCTATCAGGAGCTGGATTATGGAGCCAAGGGAGTCGTTCATTTCGATCCCCGAATCATCGAACTGAACAAGCTTTACGCCAAAGAAATACTGGACCACCCGAATCCCTACACCGGATTGGCCTTGAAGGATGATCCGGTTTACGTTGCCAGTGAAATTGTCAACGAATCCTCCCTGTTCTGTAATTACGGCCTCCAGAAATTCCCCCAATATTATTGGGATGAGCTCCAAAAACTATATGCGGCCTGGGGCGGACCGGGGGCCCTGACCCGGTTCAAGTATGATGGCGCCGAACACCGGCTGGCGCCGGTGTTGAACCCCGAAAACGCATCCGAGAGTCTTAAGTTCTTCTTTTATCAAACCACGAAAACCAACCGGGAAATGAAAAATTTCCTTTCCCAATTAAGTCCCCACGCCCTGTTGGCCGGAAGCAACATGGGCTTGGGGGTTCTGGCGAACGTCAAGAGCGATTCCGAACTGGATTTCATGGATACCCATGGTTACTGGGATTATCCGCAGGTAGCCGATGGAAATTGGAAAAAAGTCCTTTGGGACCCGATCCTTAACCTTTCCCAGTTGATGTTTCAAAACGGAAGCCTGGTGGTGACCGTTTGCAAGGACGCGGTTTTGGGTAAGCCCTTGATCGTCACCGAATGGAACGAATCTTTTCCCAACCAATATATCCTGGAAGGCCCGATTCTAATGGCGGCTTATGGATCCCTGCAGGATTGGGACGGCCTGCTGCAATTTGAATATGGAGCGGCCGATCTTCCCGGAACCGTTCCGATGGATACTTTTCACATCAATAAGCAGCCCGCCAACGATCCCGTTTTCCAAGCGGCGGCCCTTATTTTTCGGAAGCGGTTGTTGAAACCCTCTGCCCTCGCGATCGTGGAAAAATTTACCGACGAGCAGGCCGTGGACGCGGAGTTGAAAAACTCCTGGTTGTCCGAACATTTTTGGCTGCCCTACGCGGCGCGGGTGGTAAAGCAATTCACAGGAAGCCGGGCCGAACCGCCGGAGAACTTTGCCTCGGCGGATTCCCTCTATGACCCAGTTTCAAAAGTGATCCACAGCTCGACGGGAGAGGAAACCCTGGATTATGGAAAAGGGATATTAAAAATCGAGAGCCCCGCCGTCCAGGGGTTTACCGGGGCCATCGGCACGGGAGAGAATTTCCAAACGGCCGATGTCTCCCTGCGGCTTTCTAAACGGAACCCCTGGGCCTCTGTTTTGGCCCTGTCCCTGGACGGGAAACCCTTGAACCAGTCGGGAAAGTTTGTCGTGGCGGCCGTGGCGAGGGCCATGAACAGCGGGCAGGTGTTTAACGAGGCGGGGAAAGCCTTAACCGATCCCGGCGGCGTCCCCATTTTGATGCAGGGAGTGAAGGGCGATTTGGAGATCCGATCCCAATGGGACTCCCTCACCATTCGTCCGCTGGATGAATCGGGAAAGGCGGGACGGAATTTGCCGGCCCGGCGCGAAAACGGCCTGTGGAAATTCAGCCTTTCCCCTTCCGATCACACGGCTTATTATTTGGCGGTGTCGCCGGGGAAATAACCGAAGGGAGGGCCTTAGGAATCCCGGGTCCCGGTCCCCGCCACCGCCTTTTGATAAACCCCCATCAACCGCTCATAGTGCTGTTCCGGCGAAAAACGGTTGAGCGCGGTCTCTTGGGCTTTCCGGCACATCCCTTCGTAATCCGAAGGGCTGAGGCCCGCCAGAAAAAGGACTTTTCTTTCCAGGTCCGCGGCATTAAACGTTTCGAACAGGCAGCCGTTGACCCCGTCTTCCACCAGTTCGGGGGTGCCGCCGATCCTGGACCCGATGACCGGTTTGCCGTGGGACAGGGCCTCCATCCCGGACACGCTCAAATTCTCGTACCATTCGGAAGGCAGGACACAGGCATAGGCTCCCCAGTAGAGGTCTTCCAACGCTTTCCCCGTTTGGTGTCCGACGAAGCGGATATGGGGGGAATCTTCCGCCATTCGGCGGTACTCGGAATCGAGGGGTCCGGACCCCGCGATGATTAAAGGTTTTTTCAAGCCTTGAAAGGCCCGGATCAAGGTCCCAACGCCCTTTTCCTTTGATAGCCGTCCGGTGAACAGGAAATAACCCTGATTTTGGCCGTAACCGCCGGGGGAGATCCGCAACGCGTCCACGGGATAATAAATCAACTCCAACTTTTCCCCGGGGACGCGGTCGAGCATTTTTTTCCGCATGAAATCGCTGGGGCAGATGACGGTTTTGACAATATCGAATTTTTTAAATCCGAGGTTGAAATAGGCCTCGGCGGTGAAGACGGCGGAGGCGATCCGGCTGTCCTTATGGCATTTCGTCAGGAAGCATTGGTAGTACCGATGCCCCAGGCATTTTTCACAGATCTTGCCGTGATCGAGCATGAGGTAGGAAGGGCAGATGAGTTTGTAATCGTGGGCCGTCATCACGACGGGGATGTTTCTTTCCTTCGCCGCGTCCAAAACCGAGGAGCTTAATTGGCCGAAAATATTATGGGCATGAAGGACGTCGGGCTTGAAAAGGTCCATGACCTTTCCGCATTTTTTTCGGGCCTCCAGGGAATAAACGATTTTGAAGGCCGCTTTGGCCTTATGCCAAAAGCTGGAGTCGAAATAATCCTCCTGTTCGGCGAAGTAATCCGAGTATTCGCTGGGGAGATTCTCCGGATGCCGGGAGGCGTAAACGGCGGTACGGTGGCCCCGGGCTTCCAAGAGATCCATTTCCTTGAAAAAGATTTTTTCGCATCCGCCCTTGGGATAATTATATTTATTGAGGTAGAGGACTCTCAGGGATCAATTCCTCTCAGCGGCTTGGTCCTGCTGTTGCCTTGGATTTCCCAAGGGATTGGGGCGGCTAGAGGGGTTCGAGAATAGACGCGGCCTTCCTCCAGCCGGTTCTATTATATAACCCCCGCTCCCTTTGCGCCACGAATGGTTCCGGGTTGTGGCTCGGAATGGGAATTTTATTTCACTCCCAGGAATTTTTCGGCGATTTTTCTCAATCCTAATTTGAAGCCGGTCGCGAACCAGGCCAACTGCAGGAAAACGGCGGGACGAACCCCCGCCAAAAGCCGAAAGTGTTTCCGGGCCAGCAGGATAAAGCCCTTTTTCGCCGTGGAGGAACGGGACATCCCGGCGTTTTGGACATGCAGGAGGGTTAAAAATCCGCGGACGGAATGGAAGCGGCATCCCCTTTCGATCAACCGGATCCACAAATCCCAATCCTCGCAGGCCGGGAGGTTTACATCGAACAAGCCTGATTGAAGGAGAGATTCCCTTTTGATGAGGGTGGCGGACACGTTCGGCAGTTTTCCGCTGATATCCGACAGGTATTCCCGAAGGCCTCCGCCTCCCATCGATGGATTCCATCTCCAGAGAATCCCGCCCTTTTCGTCCTTCATCAAGACCCCGGTGTAGACGAAATCAATTTCGTCCCAGCGCCGTTGAAAGGCCTTAACCTGCTCTTGGAGCTTCCGCGGCATCCACTCATCATCGTCATCGGACAAGGCGATCAAGGGGTTTTGGGCCGCCAGGATGCCCCGGTTGCGGCTGAAGGACAACCCCCGGTTAAAAGGATTGGGGAGGTATCTCAAACGGCGGATATTGCCCCGGAATTCTTGGATCAAGGAATGGTAAGCGGCTTTATCCCGGGAGGCGTCGTCCACCACGATGACTTCGGCGGGAGCGAGGGTTTGCCGGACGATGCTTTTAAAGAGGCGCCTTAAGAGCTCAACCCGGTTATAGGTGGTGATCACCACGCTGACCGGGGGCGATTTCCTTAGATTTTTCAAAGCCCGCTCCTTTGGGGGGAAAAGAATTTGTTCCTCAACCCGATCTTGAAGCCCGTTATAAACCAGGCCAGGTGGAAAAAAATAAGAGGATTTGTCCGGAAAAACAACCGGAAGTGCCGCAGGGCCAGCAGGACAAATCCTTTTTTACCGCCCCAGGATTTGGAGATCCCCGTCCGAGTTGTGTGTTGAAGAGTCAAATAGAACCGGACGGGGCGGTACTGGTAGCCCTTTTCCAGGATCCGGATCCACATATCCCAATCCTGGCACCCGGGGAGGGATTCGTCAAAGAGCCCGGCCGCCAGAAGGCAATCGCGCTTGATCAGGGTTGCCGAAGGATTCGGGAGATTCCAGCTGATGTCGCGCAGAAAGGCCCCCACTCCCTTTCCTGAGATCGACGGGTTCCGATTTTCAACGACCCGCCCTCGTTCATCTTTGACCCTCACCCAGTTGTAAACAAAATCCACCTTGTTCCCGTTTTTTTCGAAAACCGCCCTCTGCTTTTCTAATTTTCTCGGAAGCCACTCGTCGTCGTCGTCCACGAGGGCGATCAGGGGGCTTTTCGCCCTCAGAATTCCCGCGTTGCGGCAGGCGGGGGCGCCCCGGTGGGTCCGGTTCCGGACATAGTTCAAGGACTTGAAGCGGCCTTTGAATTCCCGGAGGAGGGCCTCGTAATCTGTCCGCTCGGGGGACGCGTCATCCACCACGACGACCTCGGCGGGGGCTAGGGTTTGCCGGGCGACGCTTTTGAGCAGACGGGCTAAAAGAAGGGGCCGCCGGAAAGTGGGGATCACGACCGAAATGTCAGTCCGATGCATGGGATTCTTGCCCCCCTCGTGAGAATTTATCCCGAAGGCCGAGCTTCACGCCGGTCAGGAACCAGGCCAAGTGAAGGAAAACAACCGGATTGACCCTTAAAAAAAACAGGAAGTGTTTACGGGCGAAATGCAAAAAACCTAATTTGCCCCGGAGGGAAATGGATACCCGGACCTTTTGCTGGTGTTGGATCGTTAAAAAATCCCGGACCGCGCGGCAGCGTGCGCCTTTTTGAAGGATTCGAAGCCACATATCCCAATCGTCCGGACCCGACAGGCTCTCGTCGAACAAACCGGCCCGGAGGAGGCATTCTTTCTTGATCAGGGTTGCCGAGGGATTGGGAAGGCTTCCGCTGATGTCCCAAAGAAATTTCCGAACGCCTTGGGCCTCCAAGGAAGGTTTGAAGCGCCAAAGGACCCGGCCGCCTTCCTCCTTCAGCAGGACCCAGGTATAGACCATTTCGGTGTCGTTCCAGCGCAGGCGGAAGAGGGCCGCCTGCTTCTCCAGTTTGCGGGGCATCCACTCGTCGTCATCGTCGGACAAGGCGATGAGGGGAAAACGGGCGGCCCGAATGCCCTGGTTCCGGCAGCGGCTTTGCCCGTGGTTGATCTTGTTATGGATGAATTGGAGGCCCGGAAGGCGCCCCCGGAAGCTTTGGACCAGGTCAGGAATTTTTCCGGAGGCCGGGGAGGCGTCGTCCACCACGATCACCTCGGACGCCGGCTGGGTCTGACGGGCCACGCTCTTGAGCAGGCGGCGGAGGGTTTGGGGGCGATTATAGGCGGGGATGACCACGCTGATTTTAGGAGTCTTCATTTTCCGCCTTGAAAATTGGGGAATGGGGTTTGGCGCCGGTCTTTATTTACCGTCCAAGTCTTTTTTAAAGACTTCGCTGTATTCCTTGAGGCAGACCTTCCAATCCCGCATGAAGTTCATTTTTCGAGCGTTCAACTTCAAGTTCACTAATTTTTCCGAAGCGGGCCGGGGCGCGAAATATTCCGTCTTGAAGTGGTCGGAGGAAACTTTGGACACCTTCACCCGATCCTTCATCCCCAGCAGGGCCGTGAATTCCACCGCCACGTCGTAGCGGCTGCAATCTCCGCCGCAAACCTGGTTGTACAGCCCGTAGCGCTTGGTCTGGACGACTTTATAAATGCCGTTGGCGAAATCATGGGTGTAAGTGGGGGTCCCTAATTTGTCATCGACCACGAAAAGTTCCTTTTGGCCCGCCTTGATCTGCCGGTAGATTTTGTGGATGAATTTTTTGTCCTTTTTCAAGCCTCCGCCCATCATCCAGCCGGCCCGGAAGACGAAATGGCGGGAAAGGGTCCGCTGGACAAAGGTCTCGCCGTAATATTTTGATTTCGCGTAAAGTCCTATGGGGTTGGGCTGGTCGAAGTCATTATAGAATTCTTGGCGGCCGTCGAAGATACCCGCGGTGCTGATATAGACCATGGCGGACTTATGTTTTTTGCAGAGCAGAGCGATGTTTTCCGGCCCGAGGGCGTTGGTCTGCCAAGTGTTTTCAGGGTTTTGCTCGCAATATTCCAGGTCCGTCAAGGCCGCCAAATGGAGGACCAGATCGGGTTGAAAGGCCTCGAACAGCGCCTCGCATTGGCTGAGGTCCCGGACATCCAGGGGCTTGAGCCAGGGTTCGTTTAAGTCGATATCCGTGGCCAGGCAAGTCTGGTAATTTTTTGAAAAGACTTCATGAACGGCAAGGCCCAGCATTCCGGCGCAGCCGGTAATGAGAACTTTTTCCTGAAGCATATTTTCCTTTCGCAACTTACTGCCAGCGCGTCAATAATTCCTCGTAGCTGCCCAGCACCTTGTCCCAGCTGAATTCGGCGTGGAATCGTTCCCGGGACGCCCTTCCCATTTTCGCCAGTAATTCGCCGTTGTCCAGCAATTGGCTGAGTTTTTTTTCGCAATCGGCGCCATCGGTAAAATAAAGGGCGCCCTCTCCCGCGACCCACCGATTCAGGGCGCTGTCATAGGATAACACCGGATTTCCCACCGCCAGGGACTCCACTAGGGTCGGGCTGGTTCCTCCAATCCGATTGCCGTGGATAAAGAGTTTGGCGAAAAACCGGAGCGCTTCCACCTTCGGTTTTTCGTAAATGCCTCCGGCGAAAAGCACTTCGGGGCCCGCGGCTTCCAATACCTGGCGGTGATAGGGGGAGGCCTCCGCGTCGTAATCACCCAGGACGACCAGCCGCAGATGCCTCTGACGCGATGAAAAGGCCGTCACGATTTCCAAAATGGAGTTGTCGATATTGGGCCTGGCGATAACCAAGGCGTAGCCTCCGGGAGCCAGTCCAAATGATTTTATGAATTCGGGATCGGCGTTCGTCACCGGATTGCCGCCGTAAGTAATGACGGAGATTTTTTCCCGCGAAACCCGGGTCGCCAAGTGGTCGGCGATGATCGGATGGTCGGCGATCAAATGGTCGGCGAACCAGCATCCCAGGCGTTCGTTCAGGTAAAGCCAGATTTTTTGAGGCAGGGACCATTTTTGCCTTTTCCACTCGATGCCGTCCATGTTCATCAGGTTTTTGATCCCCTTCAGACGGTAGAGAAAGCTGAAGGCCGCCGTGTTGTAGCCCAAGGTTAACAGGAGGCCTCCTTCCTTTGAGGCCATCCAGGTGGATTTTAGGTCGAACAGGATGGTACCGAGCGCGTCTTCCCTAGAGATAGGGACATGGACCAGGCGGACGCCGTTCCAGAAATCAACCCCGGGTTTCTCCCCCAAGCTTCCCTGGCAGTAAACGGTGACGTCCCATTTTTTGGCAACCAGGTACAGGGCGAGCTTTTCCGCGAAGGTCTCGAATCCGCCGTGGTTGGCCGGAATTCCGCGGGTTCCCAGGATCGTGATTTTCATCGGGTGGCCCCTGGATGGGGAACCGTTTTTTTTCGTCCCGTTTCCGATTTCAACCCGCTCCCCAGCCTGGCTAATCCAAGATAAACGCCCGCTCCCAACAAGGCGGGCAAAGCCGCGTTCCAGAAAACGGCGCCTGGCGGCTGGAAGTCCAACAAGGTCCGCAAGGCGGCTTCAACGGCCAGGGCCATGGCCAGAGTTCTTCCGAAAGCGTAAACCAGGCTCCGGCCCAGGCGCCTCCAATCCAACCTAACGCCCATCGCGGGAAGACCGGACAAAAGAATTCCTAAGTTGAGGAAGGAGCACAAGCTGGCGGACAAGGCCAGACCCCAAAATCGGATGTTCCCGTCTTTCGCGAAGAGGAAGAGGCTTCCATTGATCAGGAGGTTGATGAAAAACGAAACCATGGACGCCCACAGGGGAAGCCGGGGCTTTTGCTTGGCGTAATAGGCGGTCATGAGAATTTTACTGCAAGTGGAACTGACCAAGCCCAGCAGATAAAGGGAAGTGGCCTGGGCGATCCGGTGGGAGTCCTCCGCGGTTAAGGCCCCGTGTTGGAAGGCCAAGCGGCAGAGGGGTTCGGAAATGAGGATAAGTCCGACGGTGGCCGGTAGAGTGGAAAAAACCGCCGACTCAAGGGACCGGGTGAGGGTTCCGCCGAATTCTCCCAACCGGATCCGGCCCGCTTGCTGGGAAAGAATCGGGAAAGAAATCGTAGCGATAGAAACTCCCAACACGCCGAAGGGAAGCTGCATCAATCGGGTGCCGTAATAAATGTAGGTCACGTAGCCGTTCGGAAGAAACGAGGCGAAAAACTGGTTGACCAAAAAATTGATTTGTAAAACGGACTGGCTCAAAAGGGCGAAGGCCATCAAGTGGAGGGCTTCCTTCATGGCCGGATGGGAAGGCCAGGCAAGGCGCAGGCGGAAACCGAGGCGGGCCGCCTCGGGCCATTGGACCGCCCATTGGAGGAACATGCCGGGGATGGTGGCGGCGGTCCAAATCGTAACCAGTGTGAGGGTGTCCAATCCCCAGCCCCCCCACCGATTGCCGGCCCAGAGGGCGAGTCCGGTCATGATGAGGGTTGCGTTCATGGCCAAAGTGGCGGCGGCCGGCATCACGAAGCGGTGGAGGCTGTTGAGGATTCCCATCCAGAGTGAAGCCATGCAGGCCAGAAGAAAAACAGGAAAGATAATCAAGGTCAGCTTGGCGGCCAGATGGAATTTTTCCGGTTGTTGGGTAAAGCCGTAAGCCACCACGGTCACGATTTTCTCGGAGAAGACCATTCCCAAGACCGTGATGGCGCCGGCGGCCATCAGGACGAAGGTGAACATCTGAGACATAAAGGTCTGGGCTTCCTTGGGTTTGTTCTTACCCAGGATTTTGGAAAAGGTCGGGACGAAGGCCTGGAGCAGGGCCCCATCGGAGACCAGGTTCTGCATAAAATTGGGGATCCGGCTGGCGGCGAAGTAGGCGTCCGAGATCCATCCGGCGCCGAAGAGGGAGGCGTTCAACATGTCCCGGAAATATCCCGTCAAGCGGCTGGCGGCCGTGACGCTGGATACCAGCCGGAGATTCCGTTCGAAATGGAGGTCGCTTTGCCTTAAATTTTTTCCGGCGGCGGGGTTCATAGGGCGGCTTTCAAGGGATCCGCCTCGTCAGGCTCGGATTCTAGGGAGCCCAGGCGGGACAATTCCAAAAGGCGCAGGGCCATTCCCATCAGTCCCGCGTGGATGATGATGAACGCCGGGTTTTCCGCGTAATAGTAGCCCAACCCATCCACCGTGATCACGGCGGTCATGGCGTAAATGAAAAATTTCAACCCGCGCTCCAGGTCGGTTTCCGTCTGCCGGGCGATGGATCGGACGCGGGCGGCGGGATAAAACCAAAGGCCTAGAAAAACCGCCGAGCCCAGGAAGCCCAGCTCCCCCAGGATATGGGCCCAGTAACAGTCCAGCAGGAAGAAGGCCTCCGTGCCCTCGGATTTCGGGCCCATGCCCCAGGACTTGTTGATGCCGTAGTCGTAATAGGTCTCGCTGTAGAACTTGGTGCTGGGAATGCTGGCGAAGGTGCCCATGCCGGAGCCGAAGGGGAACTGGCGGATCGAGATCGAATAGGCCGTGCTCAGCAGGACCGCCCGGGGAACCTCGTCGGTTTTGTGGGCGTAAAAACTCAGATCGCTTTGGATATTGGACATGATTTTATCGCCTGCCAGGCAGAAGCCCAGCAGGGCGGCCGCCCCGAAAAGGTAGACGTAAAACATTTTTCGGCTCCAGTGGCGCTCCATCAGCAGGAACAGGGCCCAAACGACCCCCAGGGTGATCATGGATTTTTTGTAGGTCGAAATGGAGCTGACCAGGCTCATCAGAAAGGAAAAAAAAAGGTAGTTTCGGCTCTTGAAAATAGTGAAGAGGGTCAAACTGAGGATGACGCCGTAAATCAGGATGCCCGCGGAGGCCCCCGGCTCGCGGAAAAGGGTAAAGGCTTCGCGAAAGGCCACTTGGTTGGCCAGCACATCGAGGATCGTCGCCAGGGAAAGGAAGGGGATGATCACATAGAGAATCTTGAAAAAATCCAGGACCTTTTCGGTTTCCAGTTCGGCATTGTAGGCGGCCAGGAAGATGAGGACGAAAAAAAAGGTGAAAAGGGTTCCCAAGGCGTAAATCCCCGGGCTTCCCTTGGTGAAGCGGGAGGCGGCGGCGAGGAAAAGCGCCATGACAAAAAGGATCTGGCCGTAAAAGGGGGGGAATCTCATCCGCCGCCCGTAACGGAACCAAAGGGAAAGGAAAAGGACGGCGGTAATCAACTGGGTGGAACCGGCGGGATAGTGGACATCCAGGAGGCGGCAGGCCTGAAAGAGGACGAAGCAGAGAATGGCGGCGGCGGCGAACAAAAAATTGGGGATATTTTTAAATAAGACGTGCAAGGTGTTCCTTCGCGCTGAACGGGGCCCGCTTAGGAGCCCTTGGGTCCGCCTGGTTTGGCCGCGCCGTATTCGTAGCCGTATCCGTATCCGTAGCTGAAGCCGTAAAGGCCCTGCCGGACGTCCACTCCGTTAATGATGGTTCCCAACAGCGGCGCCTGGGCCGATTTCAACTGTTCATAGGACCGGCGCAGGTCCGTCCGGCGGGTCTTGTCGAAACGGGCCAACAGGATCACTCCGTCCAGCCGCTTGGATAAAAGAATCGAGTCGGTGACGGGAAGCACGGGCGGGGCGTCAAAAATCACCACCTCGAAATGTTTTTTCATTTCTTCGATCACTTTCCGCAGCGCGTCCGATCCCAAAAGCTCGGCCGGGTTGGGCGGGATGGTTCCGTTGGGAAGCAGCCAGAGGTTCGGAAAACCCGACGGCACCGCCATTTCCCCGGCGCCGCCCTTTCCGGTCAGAAGAAAAGGAAGCCCCGTGTTGGGCAGGGTGGCCGCCCCGAACAGGACTCCGACGGAAGGCTTTCTCAGGTCCGCGTCCACCAGCAAGACCTTCTTGCCGCTCCCGGCGAAGCTCAAGGCCAGGTTGGCGTTGCTGAGGGTTTTTCCCTCGCCCGTGTTGGAGGAAAAAACACTCATCACCCTCAGCTCTTTGTCGATCGCGGAAAAGGACATGTTGGTCCGGAGGATTTTGTAGCTTTCCTTGTAGTAGGAGTTTTGGAAATCCGTGCCTTCGATCAAGTGCTTGGGGGAGAATTTATCCTGCTCGGAAAAGACCGCCTTCCCGTTTTTTTGACGGAAATTGGGGATGGCGGCCAGTGGCATGGATCCGGTGATCCGCTGGATGTCCTCTTCCAGTTGGATATGGTCCCGCAGTTTTTCCATCATGAAGGCGAGTTGACAGCTTAACAGCAGGCCCAACACCAGGCCGGTGAGGAGGGAGGGAATCATTTTGGGTTTGATTTGTTTTTCGGGAACCACGCCCTTGTCGACGATCACGATTCCCGAGTCCTCGGAACTTTGGGCGATCTTGGCTTCCTGGTCTTCCTGAAGAAGCATCCGATAGACAATTTCGTTGGTCATCGCCTCGTTGGAGGGGTTGAGATAGTTTTTCTTGACGCTCTGGTCCTCGTCCAGTTTGGTTTTCATTTCCTGAAGCTGGCTGTGGATGAACTGGTAGCGGGCGGTGGCGCTTTGGCGGGAGAGGTCCAGGTTCAGGCGGATGAAGCCGTCGGCCCAGGCGTTGGCGATGTCCGAAGCCAAACGGGGGGTGCCGGCCTTCACGTCGATGTTGATGATGTTGGATTGTTTTTCGTTGAGGATCTCCACGATCTTTTTCAGAAGTTTCTTGACCAGTTTCTGCTCGGTGAGGCCCTCAAACTGCGGTTGGTGGTAGAGGTCGAGCTTGTCGATGACATATAGGGCGATCGTGTAGGACTGGGCCACCTCCACATAGGTTTCAATCGGGTCCCCGGTGGAAGGAAGGAAGGCCAGCTGGCGGATGGCGTTTTGGGTGGAAGCGGTGGATTCGGGAACCTTCACCGTCACGACGGACTCGAAGGTTTTGGGCCAAAAAAGCGCGTAGAACAGGGACAAGATAAAAATCACCGCGGTTCCGGTCAAAATAATCTTCCGGTGGTTGACCAGGACCCGCAGAAATTCCCGCAGGTCCTGTGTTTCGGGTTCGGGGGTTTTTATTTTCGACATTTATTTCTCCAGTCGACCGGCGGTCAGCGGCGCAGGGTCGTGAATATCACCACGCCGCTGGTAAGGATACTGGCGATGATGGCCCATTCGGCGGGTGAGGGCCAGGCGTCCTTGGGAACCATCAGGATGTCGCCTGGAAAAACCGGGACATCCTGTCCCACATAATTCCGGTTCAATAAAAATTGGTCCAGCTGGATCCTCGTTTTCTTACCCTCCCGGATCAGCATCGAGCCGCCCAAATCGGCGTCTTCCAGGGGCCCTCCGGCTTCGGAAAGGACGGATAACAGGCTGGGCTTGCCGCGGATCAGATATTTGCCCGGATGGGCCACTTGGCCCAGCACAGCGACGTTGTAGCTGTTGGATTCCCGGATCAGGACCGTGGCTTGGGGAAATTTCACGTACTTGGCCAGCCTCTCCATCAGAAGCGCGCTGGCGGCGCCCTGGGACAAGCCGGCCACCTTGACCTCCCCGATGAAGGGGAACAATATTTTTCCGTCGGTGTCCACCAGGAATTCGGTGGGGAGGTCGATATTGTTGTCGTTGTTGGAGAAGGCGGAGGAACCGGCGGCCATGGCGGTGGAGCGTTGGTAGCCGACGATGGTGATGGTCAGGGAGTCGCCGACTCCGATCAGGAGGCGCGGATAATCCGAGCTTGATTCGGCGGCCAAGAGGCCGCTGAAAGGTCCCCCGCCCAGGAAGGCGAGGATCAACAGGGGGCGTAAAATCAGGTTCCGGCGGGAGTGGGTGTTGTTCTTTTTCATGAATCCATTTCCAATATAAAAACGTTCCGATGGCGGGCCTTGGCTGAAAAGCTTTCCGGGCAATGGCTCCCAAGGAACAGTGAGTATATAGAAAAGATTCGCTGATTTTAAGGAAAATGTGGGAATGGGCTGTCCAAAAGACCTTGTTAAATAAGGTTTTTCGAAGAAGGGCGGGGGAAGGCTTTTACTTCGGAGAAAGGCAAAGGCATGGCATTTATCACGGAGATACGGAGAACACGGAGAAAGGCAAAGGCAGAAAAACCGTTAACGACGAAAAAGGAAACTCCAATTCACCACTGGTCCGTTTCACGGACCACAGCTCGCCTCGGCGTAGCCTTGGCGAAGCCGGGAGGCACAGGTAGCAAGGCCTTTGTAGGGGCGGCATTCACTCGCCTCGGGGTAGCTTTGGCGAAGCCGGGTGACGCCCTGTTTTAGGTTTGGCGGGGATGTTTGGTTAGAAAATGCCTAATTATTTTTCAGCCGCCTTCGGTCCGCCGATAAAGAAAACCATTTCCGCCCTTAATCCTAAAGTTTGTAAAGACCGGTCCGCGGGAGGCCAGAAGGTGTCGGTTTGAAGCCCTAGGTCCAGGCCCTGGCCTCCTCCCAGGTTGAAGAGATAGCCCAGGGACGCTTGGGCGTCCCAATTGAGGGTCCCCGAAGTCTCGGGGGAAAATTGGGGCCCGGGGAAAATTTGGGAGGTGTAATTAGGAAAATAATCGGGGAAGTTGGCCAGGTGGGGTGAAACCCCGAATCCCAATTGAAAATAAACTTCCCCCAGGGGCGAGGCGGGCAGGGGAAAAAAACGGCCGGTCAGGTCCAGCCAGGAAGTTTTCATGTCCTGTTTTTGGTAAACGGTGGGGTCGGCGATGGAGGCGTTGGGCGAGGCGATGAACTCCACCAGGCCGCCGCTGATGCCTCCGGCGAAAAAATCCGAGAAACGGTATTCGACGGAACCGGCCGCGCCGACGCCCTGATCCGCGGAAAGGGGAATGGAACTGCCGGCGATGGCCCCGATGGCCCCGATGGAAATTGAGAATTGCCCCGGCGCGGCGCCGGCGGCGCGGGCCGTGAAAAACAAAAGGGTTCCCAGGACGCATTTTCGGACCGTTAATTTCAAGGGAGGCCTCCGGGCCGTTCCGCCATCCGGTTCACGCCCCAGTGGTCGACGCCCTTCACCAGGACGCAGGAAGGGGAAACCGGGTGCCAAAGGACCGGGGGATCCAGGGTCATCGGGATTTCGATCTTTTGGTCGGGCCTGCAATATTGGATGATCATGGCGCCCCGGGTACGGAAGGTTTCGTTCTTGGACCCGTGCCAAAGGGGGCCGTCGAAAATAAAAAAATCACCTTCCCCGAGGGGGACGGCCGTCAAGGCGGCGTCCTGATCCGCCTTCCGGCAAGCCGCCAGGGCCGACTCGTCGTCCTTGATTCCCAGCTCCTGCGGGATCTTATCCATGCGGTGGGAACGGCTGATCACCTTAAGGGTGGATTTCGGGGTGATGTTCCTAAGCCCCAAGAAAACTGTGACGCCTTTCCAACGGCGGTGCTCCACGTCCACGTGCCAGCGGTGAAATTCCCCGGGCCGGTAAAGATTTAAAACCAGGCTCCAGGCGATGAGATCAGGGCCCAGGAGGGAGGCGACCCTTTCCACGATGGCGGGGTGGCGGGCGATGTCGTAGTATTCGGGCACGTGGGCCTGCATGCTTTTAAGCCAGGGTTTCGCCTTGAAAAAATCCGGGTCAAGGAAGTCGCCCTCCTTCTTGATCCGGAATTTACGGTAGATCCGGTAGTAGGTTTTTTCCGCGGCTTTGATTCCCTTTGCCGATAAAAGGGGGAATGGGCCGATCCAACCGTCCCTCTGGAATGTTTTCAATTCCCCCGGGCTTAACCCGGAAGCGCCCTGTCCTGCCCCCGGGGAGTAGACGCCCGATTGGGACCCGGCGGAAAAAAGGTCGTCGCGGCCCTTGGGCGGGAAAAGTTGATAAAACCCATTCCGGGTCCGGCGAAGACCCTTGTCGAAGGCCGCCAGGGACTTCTGGAGCGCCGGCCGGAAAGCGGCGTAGGGATGGGGGGCAACCGGCCCTTTCAAAGCGGGCCTGGGACGCGTGATTTTTCGGCTTTCAGGTTCATGGAGTTCGGTTCCTTTGGGGCTATGTTATTACAGAAAAATGGACTTGGCAAAGCCGGCCCAAGGCTATTTCAAAAAAATACCGGCCGATAATGGCGGAAACATTTAAATCATCCCAGGTTTTCAAACCAGCTTTTCAAGGAGGGGCCAAAATTCCGGAATTCCACCTGGGGCAGGAATTTTTTTTCCATTCCCACGGCTATTTTGCGGGCCAGCCCCTCCTCCTCGAGCAGGCGGAGGATGGTCCTGGACCAGGCCGCCTCATCGCCCGCGGCGAAGAGGGCGGTTTCATCGTCCTCCAGGAAATGTGGAATTTCACCGATGGGGCTCGCCACCACCGGACGGCCCGCCGCCGCGTAGAGTCCCAGCTTAGTGGGGAACCGGGATTGGGAGCGGTCGTCGTCCCAGAGGGGAAGGAGGGAGAGCTGGGCGTGGGTGGCGAGACGAAAGACCTCGGACTCCTCAATGAACCCCGTCAATATCAATTGGCCGTCCGCCAATCCCGCCTTGGCGGATTCCTCCGCCAAGGCTTCCCGTGTTTTTTCCCCGCAAGGCCCGGCCAGGACCAGCCTGGGCGGGTTGATGCGGCCCCGGCTCAAGCAGCCCAGGACCCGGACCAGGAAAAGGGCGTCGGGAAGATAGCTGTCCAGGACGCCGCACCAAAATAAATAAGGTTGGTCCGAACCGGGCGTTTGGGGAGCCCTTTCTTTTTCGCGCATCACCTCTGCCGGATCCACCAGGATGGGAATCCTCAAGATGGGGTAACCGGCTTTGGCGCTTCGGCGGATCCTCGTTTCAATAAGGCGGGAGATGGGAAGGGCGCCTTGGCTCCAGCGAAATATCACGGACCGGTACATCCACCGGTTCAGGAGGGTCTGCCGGGGGGTCCCGGGCCACCATTCGCAGCATTCCTGGGCCGTCGGAATTCCCAGCATCCGGCAGCAGGCGATCATCCAAAGATGGAGGAGGCCGCCGTCGGAATAAAGCAGAACCTTGGCATTTTTTCGGGCGGGCCAGAGGCGCAAAGGCAATTGGAGGGCCCCGTAGAGAAAATAAAAATAACGGATGAGGCGGTTGTCCGGCCGGTCAATGGCGGGGCTCAAATATTCCCAGGTGACGCCGTCCCGCGCGCCCTTCTTCAATGTGTTGCCCGGGATAAAACTCGTGCCGATATGCCAGACATGGAAAGGCGTGCCGGATTCCTGAAGGGCCCGGCCCAGGAGCATGATACGTTGAGTGCTGGCCGTTCCCAGGGGAAAACCCAGGCCATTACAGACGCAATGGACCTGCATTGGCTTGGGCTGGGGGGGAATGGATTTTTTCAAGGGTTGGGTTCCAAGGACGGAGGAATGGGGTTCGGGAACTGAAAAATAGAAAATCCGGAGGCGGAATAAAAGCCGCCTCCGGCGGAGAAAAAATGGCTGAAAATAGTTAAAGCTTTTGGCGGTTGAGGCTTAACGCACTTCCTCGCATTTGCGCAATTCGTCCAGGGCGGCGTCGACGGCGGCGAGGGCGGCGGCCTTGTGGCCGTTGAAAATGGACGGCGCGGACCAAAGGGTCTGCCGGGCTTCGCGCAACTGGTTGGCGGCCTTCAAAATCAAGGGATGGTGGGCATGCCCGTGGAAATGAAAATGGGCCTCCGTTTCCTCGTTGAAGCCCGCGTTCGACACGGCCGGCAGGGTCAT
>CAZHFP010000023.1:9180-25937 GCA_964531065.1 uncultured bacterium | reverse complement strand
TAACCCAAACCGCGGTGGACACGGCAACGAACCAGCCGACGGCCACGGCGCAAACAACCCAGACGGCGGTGGCTTCCGTCACGGCGCACCTGACCCAGACGGCTGTTGATACGGCCACGATCCAGCCCACGGCCACGGCATACCTGACGCAGACGGCGGTGGGGACAGCGACAGCGGAAACAACCCAGACAGCAGTGGGGACGGCTACGGCTCACATTACTCAGACGGCGGTGGATACGGCGACGGCTCTTATCACTGCTACACCGTCTTTCACACCAACCTTTACCCCGACCTTAGTGATGAATGTGGCGCTGGGAACGAATGATCCTACTGGAAATTATCTGTTCAACCAGGCTGACGTGACGGGAGTGCAGGTGCAATTGTCGGCATCGGGATTGGAAGGCCTGAAGGTGGAGAAGCTTGTCTTTACGGCATCGGGCACTATGGATTCACTCAATGAGATTACGGGCGGGAGCGTGCGGCTGTACCGGGACGTGAACGGGAACGGGATAGAAGACGCCGGAGACTCGGCGTTGGTGTCGAGCCAAACCTTCAGCACGGCCAACGGATCGGTGACATTCCAAGACTTGACCGGCTTCTTGACGGTGGTGCCCGGGACCCCGGTGAGCCTGCTGGTGGTGTTCAACTTGAATTCGCCGGGCGGTGATGCCTTCGCAGACTCGATCGCGAACACGGGAGTGGTGGCGGTAGGATTGGTGAGCGGACGGTCGGCAGTGGTGACGGGCGGGGTCGCGGGCCATAGCCACAATATCTTAGCTCCGACCTTCACCCCGACCTTTACCCCAACCTTCACTCCAACGTTCACGAATACCTTTACGCCGACGTTCACGCCGACGGACACATTGACCTTTACACCCACCTTCACGCCATCCTTCACGTCCACTTTCACTCCGACCTTCACGTCCACGAATACTCCGACGTCCACTCCAATCCAACCGCCGGTCGCCATTTCCTTGGCGGCCGCGCCTGTCAATTCGACCCAGTTGCCTGGAACCTCAGGGGTAACGGTAATGCAGTTGAACCTGGCCAATAACAGCCTGACGGAGGGCGTTTCGATATTTTATGTCGTTTTGACGGGTTCAGCAGCCGGTGGAGCGGACGACCAGACAGGCATTTCCACTGTGCGGATGTTTAAGAATGGTTCTCAGATCGCCAGCGGTGTTTATAACGCCTCGAGCGGAGTCGTGACAATGAGCGGAGCGCCAGCCTTGGACAGCTTGGGGATTGGAACCAACCAGACCTACGTGATCACTGATGATTTCGCAGTAAACGCCCCACAGGGAACCTACTCCATGTCCTTGGCCGCCAATGGTGATGTCCAGGGTGTGGGACAAAGCTCCGGCAGGGCCTTGAATGTTACGGGAGCCTCCTTGACGGGCGCTTCCATCGTGATCGCGAACGCGACATTTACGCCGACAAACACGCCCACGAATACACCGAGCTTTACGCCCAGTTTCACGCCGACCGATACGCCGACCTTTACTTTGACGCCGACCTTTACGCCCGTCCCGGCCGATCATTTGGCATGGCTTGGCCCGGTCGCGCCTTTCACGGCCGGCACTGCGGCTCCCGTAACTATCCAAGTCCAATCGGCGGCTGGGCAACCCACTACTTTCTTGTCGGATATTACGATCAATCTTTCGTCCAGCTCGTTGGGTGAAAATAAATTTTCACTGACCGCCGGCGGATCGGCCGTTGGCTCCGTAAACCTTTCCGCGGGAACATCCCAAACCGCAGTCTATTATCAGGATGATTTGGCGTCTAATTCCACTACCTTGACAGCTTTGGCCGTCGCCGCCATCTCGACCCCGTCCGTTCAGTTGCCCATTGCCGTCAATCCCGGCCCCTACGTGAAGCTGCAGGTGTTGGCGCCCGGACAAACCGCTGATCCGGGCAAGCCTACGGCTGATCCGACTGGGAAATTGGGGAATCCCATCACGGTTTTCACGGGAAATCCAGTGACGGCTGTCATCAATGCCGTGGATCAATTCTTCAACCTGGTCAACATCAATCACACCCTCGCCTTGACCTTCAGCGATCCGAGCGTACCAGCTCAGAGTCCTACCCTCGCTGCTGGTACGGTTTCACCCTTCTTTGCTTTCATTAATCCTGGCTCCCAAAGCGTCACGGCGACCGATGGGGGAATCAAGGGAGTTAGCGATCCCATTCAAGTTCAACAGGGAGTCAACAGTACCTTGATGAACGTGGTTCACGCCTCGCCGAATCTTTCAACCGTTATCGCGGGGCAAGCGGTGACGGTAATGACCTTCATCTTGAAAGTTCAGAACGGGACCCATGACATCCTGTTCAATGACTTAATTGTGCATGCCAGGGACCAATCGGGCGCGGGAATTCCCATGAACACAGCTTTCCAGGGATTGACCTTGGTTTGTGCCGCCCAAGTTTATCCACTTGCCGTCGGCTCAGCCTCCGCGGTGACTCTGGGGCCCCTTCCCGGCGCTTTTAAGGTTCTTTCGTCGGGAGGCTTGGCTGTCACACTTATCGCAGACATCTCAGCGAATCCAACAGCCCATAACGCGGCCTTGTATGTGGATGGGGTAGGTTTCCAGGCGAGTGACTCGATTGGGCTCAATGCGGTTGCCTCAACCAGCTACGGGGATCCCACGGGCTTTCCCATGTCGTCTGCTCTGCTGGTGTTTTCTAACGGTGATTTGGCAAGCTCCTACGGAAACTACCCGAATCCTTTCCGTGCTGGTTCGGAAAAAACAACCATCGAATTTTATCTGCAATCAGCCTCCACCGTTTCCCTCACCCTTTACGATGTGATGGGGAGCCGGGTCAACACTCTTTTGGATCACCAACTTCTTCAGCCGGGATTGCAGCGGGTTACTTGGGATGGACGAAATGGCTTAGGCGGTATGGTGGTGAACGGTGTTTATTACGCCCAGTTGGACGCGAGTGGAACGAAACTCCTTCTTAAAGTGGCGGTGGTTAAATGATGAAAACCAGCTCACAGTTCACAGTTATCAGCCGGCGGTTAAATGTTTTTTATCGAAAGCGGTCAGCTGTGGACTGTCAATTGTCAGCTGGACACAAACGACATTATCTTTTATTGACCCTCGTCGCCTGCCTTAGCTTTCTTTCCTTCGCTACTGGAAAAGCCGCTGTGACCACGGAAGACGGGGGACTGCAGTCTCCTTTTGAATTGGGCGGGTCCGCGAGGGCCTTTGGGATGGGGGATACCTCCGTGGCCATCACGGGGGAAGGGGACAGCTTTTTCGCGAATCCTGCGGTTTTGGCCACGCTTCATCAAAACGAAATTTTGACTTTTCATTCGCCTGTTTTTCAAGATACCTTGTACGACGCTGTGGGTTACGTTAATCCCATCGGATCCCATATGAGCTTCGGATTGGGATTCGCTCGGTTGGGAACGGACGACATCTTGAGGACTTCGACGAATATCCAAGCCCTTTCCACTTTCAATAGCGAGCAATTGCAGGGACTGGTGGGTTACGGATTTGAGTTCATGGAAGGGTTGGAC
Source organism: uncultured bacterium (assembly GCA_964531065.1). Taxonomy (GTDB): domain Bacteria; phylum Oederibacteriota; class Muellerivitia; order Muellerivitales; family Muellerivitaceae; genus PALSA-1180. The sequence continues at coordinate 22,414 of CAZHFP010000023.1, read as the reverse complement.
CTGGGAGCCTCGGTCAAATATTTCAGGGAACAGGTGGACACTTACCAGGGAAGCGGCGTCGGAGTTGACCTGGGGCTTCTTTTTCATTTGGGGAAAGAGGCGAAAGATTTTTCTCAACTGGGAATTAAGAACCTGACGTTTGGGGTGTCCGCTTCTAACGTTCTGCAACCCCAGGTAAAGCTGGTTCAAACAGCGGATTTGCCGGCCCGGGTGTTGCGTCCAGCTCTTTCGTATCTTTATACCCCTTCGGCCTCTAGTCAATTATGGCTGACACTGGAGGGAGAAGTGATGAAAACGGGAGCGCCGCTTTACAAGGCGGGGGTGGAGTATGGTTTTAATGAAATGTTGTTCGCCCGGGCCGGGTTTGACGGCGTGAGTCCTACGGCCGGAGCCGGAATCCGAATCGCCGGCATTGAGGTGGATTATGCATATAATCAAAGTGATTTCGGACCCCTTCACCGCTTTTCTCTGACCTACCATTTCGGCTATTTCCGGGATCCTCTCCAAGCCCAAAAAATCGACCTGATGAAATGGGTGGCCAGGAGTTATACCAAGTCAGGGGATTATGACCCGGCGATCCAATCGTGGAAAAATGTCCTCCGGGAATATCCCGGTGACGAGGAAGCGTCCAGGTCCATCCGCGATCTTCAAGGGAAACGGAAATCCGCCGTGCAAGAGCAGTTGCAGGCAGCCCAGTCCGCGGTAGGACAGGGTGATTTTGACAAGGCCCTTCCTTTGATCGCCAGGGTCATGACGCTCGACCCGGGAAACCCGGACGCTAAGGAATTGCTGAAAAAAGTCGATAAGAACCTGCTGGTTTCCACGAATTACGTCCGCGGCGTAGAAGCCTACAGCAAGGAAGATTTTGAAATGGCGGTCCAGTATCTGCAAAGTGTTTTTGAGGTGGAGCCCAATTACCGGGACGTCAAATTTCTTTATCACGACGCCCAGAGCCATTACATGCCCCTGCAGTCCATGTCGAAGGAATTAACCGATCTATACGCCGAGGGAGTCAATTATTATATGGGCGGAAAATACCAGAAGGCCATCGAGTCCTGGGAGAAGGTGCTGGAAAAGGATCCGAAGAACTTTTTGGTCTTGCGTAATATGGAAGAGGCCAGGGAACGGTTGAAGGATCAGCCTCTGCCACCTTCCGGAGAAAATAAGGGAACCCAAAAAAAACCATGAACCTCAACAGCCTTCTTTATCGAATCGCCTCTTATATTCCCTTTGAGCCCAAGCGCAGGCTTTTCCGCCTGGAGGTGGACGCCAAGGATATTGAGCTGTTAACCATCAAGGATTTTGTTCAAAGGGTTTGCGACGCCGCCGGCTGCGGCACCAAGGAATCCTCCAGCATCAAATTGGCCATCGATGAGGCCTGCAGCAATATTATCCGCCACGCTTATCAGGGAAGACCGGCTGGGAAGATTGACCTTGAAATGGGCATTAGTTTCATGGATCTCAAGATCAAGATCACGGATTACGGAAAACCCTTTGATTTCCGCGGAATCAAGGATCCGGACTTAAACCATTATGTTGATATCGGGAAAAAGGGCGGATTGGGAATCTGGCTGATCAAGAAAGTCATGAACCGGGTAAATTACCACGCCTTTCCCGAACGCAATGAACTGACCCTTTACCGTCGGCTTTCTAAGGCGCCGCCAACCGACCTGGGCCTCAAAAAAGGAAACTTCACCGTCTCCACCAAGTTCGCCGTGGGTTCGGCCCTGCTGGTCGGGACCTTGGTGATGACGGCCTATTTCCTTTTGAATTTTAGGCAAGAAAACGGCGTGATCCGCCAACAGAGGGAAAAAGTGAACATGGTCATGCAGGCCATGGCCACCCAATCGGGTGACGCGGTGACCAAGAAAAACGATTTGGAGCTGGATCGTTTGATCCGCGACGTGCTCAAAAGCGACCGGGACAATTCCTTTTCTTATGCCTTCATTGTCGGACCGGACGGGAAGTTTCTGGCCCATTCGGATTTGAACCAATTGTTCAAGGTCTATGCCCCGCCAGCCGGTGTTCGGACGAACCGTATGGCGGGCATTCAGATTTTTAAAATAAAAACACCCGAAGGAATACTCACGGATTACGCCTCCTCGATCTTTTTCCGGGGCCAATGGGTGGGCGAGGTCCATGCGGGCATGACCGACAACGCTGTCCATGAGCTCATCGCCGCGGATAAGGCCAGGTTCGTCCGGACGATCTTGATCGTTTCACTGGTCGGCATCATCGGGCTTTATTTCCTGTCGCGGATCGTCATCAAACCTTTCCAGAAAATTTTGGAAGGGGTGCATTCCATTAGTATGGGAGATCTCAATTCCAAGATCGACATCACCACCCAGGATGAGTTTGGTCAATTGGCGAATATTTTCAACGAAATGACAGGCCGAATTCAGGATTCCCAGAAGGGAATGGTGGAACAGGAGAGGATTCAAAAGGAAATGCAGGTCGCCCAGGAAATCCAACATACCCTTTTGCCCGCTTCCTTCCCACAAATCGAGGGTTACGAAATCGGGGCTACCTACCGCGCCGCTAAAGAAGTGGGCGGCGACTATTACGACTTTTTCTGGGTCAATCCCACAACCCTGGGGATCGTGGTGGCCGACGTCTCGGGTAAGGGAGTGCCGGGTTCCATGGTCATGACCATGATCCGCACCGCCATGCGGCTGGAGGCGAGGGACAATGTGTCCGCTTCGGACGTTTTGGGACGGGTGAACAGCCATGTGACCGGCGACATGAAAAAGGGGATGTTTGTCACGATGTTTTACATCGTTCTGGATTCGCGCAATCGAACGATCAATTTCGCCAGCGCCGGCCACAATCCCATGATTCTCTATCGAGAAAAAACCAAGGAAGTATTTTTCTTGAAGCCCAAGGGTTTTCCTGTGGGAATCGACCTTCCTGAAGAGGATATGTTCTCGAAAAATATGGCCCTTCAAAAGGTGAGTTTAGAAAAGAACGACATGATGATCATTTATACCGATGGTATCACCGAGGCGATGAATCCTGAAAAGGAGCAATTCGGAGAGGCGCGGCTGGTGCAGGTCATTAAGGAAAACTCGCATCTGACGCCCGCGGAATTCGTTGAAAAACTTAACGAGAGTATCGCGCAATTTACCCGGGGGGCGGAGCAGAACGACGACATCACGGTGGTGGCGATCAAGGAAAAAATGCAGGCTGAACAGGTTGTTTTCAAGTTTCGAAAAAAATTGATTGATTTGGTCGAAAAGAAGGGATTGTCGATCGCCGAGGCCTGCCGCCAAATGAACATCTCTCCCAAAGCTTATTACCGATTCAAGAAAATAGTTGATGAAAAGGGCCAATCAGGATTGAAGCCGGAGCGTTCCAAGAAACGTTCCGTCATGAGAGAGCTTTCGCTTCCGCAAAAGCAGGCGGTCATCGCCATCGTCCGGGCGAACCCGGAATTCGGCGCTAAGCGCATCGCGGAGATCATAAGGAAAAGCTCTAACCCGATGAAGATTGACCCTAATGTGCTTTACGAATATTTGAAACGCAAGAATTTGAGCAGCGCGAAGGAGCGGAAGGCCTTTGCCGTCAATGAGGTTGACACGGTTTAAAGGCCTGGTGATAATAAGGCCCTTGTTCGGACCATTTGCCGGAGGAATCATGGAAAATATTTCAGTCAACGTATCAGACCATCCCCAGAACAAGGATATCACCCTGCTCGCGGTGAAGGGGTTTATCGACACCACCACGGCGCCCGAATTCGAGAAAAAATTCCTCTCCCTCCTGGGCGACAAAAAATTCAAACTGGTGGTGGATTTAAAGGACGTCAATTACATCAGCAGCGCCGGTTGGGGTATTTTTATCAGCGAAATTAAGCGCATCCGCAATCAAAAAGGCGACTTGGTACTGGTGGGGATGAATCCTGAGGTTTCCGAGGTTTTTGAACTGCTCGAATTCAACACGATTTTAAAGTCTTTTCCCAACATTGAAACAGCGGTTAAAAAAGGTTTCGACAAGGTCTAGTTATTCTGGAAATGATGGGGCCGAGAAGCTAGTCACTTTCAAGGCTGCGTGATTTTTAATTCAAGGGCTTGGCCGGGACCGCGCTTGAAGGCGTCTTTTGGTCAAGAAATGGTATTTGTTATTTTCAGGATTTGAAAATCCGGAAATTAGAAGATAAAAAATGGAAATCTCCGCCTTAACATCTTTAATTGACATCGATGGGAAAAGTTTTTCCATCGCCACTTCCCCCGTTGCCGGTAAAAATCGACTTTCTTCTTTGATTCAATTGAGCGGCCGCACCATTTCCCAGAGGGAGTACGATTTCCCGGAAGGACTGGATCAGGAGGGTTTAAAGCATCAATTGCAGGAAACTCACCGCATCCGATCGGTCGAGTTAGAGTCCATTTTCAGACTCAATAAAAAAATCGAAGAAAAACCTACGGCGGACGCCTGCTGGAAAATTGGGGTTATTTTTCTTTCCAACGGTTTTTATGAAGATGCCCGTCAAAAGTTCGTTAAATCCATAGAAATGGATTCCCATCATCTTCAAGCTGTCAAAAGCTATGGAATTACCCTGGCCCTTTTGGAAGACTTTGACGGCTCTTTGGCGGCGTTAAATCACGCGCAAGCGCTGGGCCCCTCTTTTGCGGATATTTACTACCATTTAGGCAATGTCCACCTCTACAAGCGGGAGCTGGACGAGGCGGTTCAATGTTACCTCCAATCCCTGCAAATAAACCCTCGGTACGCCGACGCCCGTTTGAGACTGGCAACGGCTTGCGTGGGGTACTTAGCCCAATCCTCCAGCGGCTTGACGGAGGTGCGCATGGCGGAATTATCGGACAGGGCGAAAAACGAATCGGAAACCGCGGCCACCTTGAACCCGAAAGTCCGCAACCGGGCCTACATGATGGCTACCGACTATCTCAAAAACCGGAAATATTCCCAGGCTTTCCAGACTTTCCTCGAAGTTCGGCCCCGGTATGTTCCCCGAATCGGCGATGAGATCATTTTTTTCTTTACCTTGACCCTTCTATATGGAAGCGAGGGGATTGATCTTCAAATGACCGAGCAATATATCGATAAACTGACGAAGGTGATCGAAGAATATCCCCATTACGCGGATCTGCACCACCATCTGGGAACGGCTTATTTGATTAAATGCCGGTTTGACGTGAACCGATCGATGAAAGAGTTTAAGAAAGCCTTGGAAATCAACCCGCAATTCCAAAAAGCCATCACGAATTTTGCGGATACCGAGGAGTTGCATAAGAATGTTTTGACGGTTTTGAAAAAGGCCATTATTCCCGGAGGAAATTGAAAAACCGCTGGGCGGATGGGATGGGATTTAGGCTTCTTCGGGCGCTTCGCTTAAGGAGTAATTTGTCTCAAGAAATTTGATATGTTCCGGGGTCATCGTCTCAAAATTGATCCCATAGGCGAAACGGCCCATGGTTTTCATGGGATTCTTCTTGGCCCAAACTACTTTTCCGGTATAAGTGACGTTGTGGCTTCCGTCCAGGGAGCCCAATTCCAATGAAATCATGCTATTGTTATCGATGGATTTATTAGTGTAGATTTGGGAGCCTGTCGAGCTGACATTAATGAGTTGGGCGCGGAAAGTGTCATTGTCTTTCATGGAAGACAGGATATTCCCTTTGACGGATTTCACCATAACGACCCGGCGATTGGTCCGTTTGAAACCGCTGGATTGCGGCCGAATGATTTTTTTCATGACCTTATCTCCCCGGGGTTCTTAAAGCGGGTATAGCATAACATTTCACCTATCGGACGGGTAGAAAATCCAAATGAGGAAAAAGCAATAATGACAACGGTTCGAGTGAGATTCGCCCCAAGCCCCACGGGTTTTCTCCACGTGGGAGGCGCCAGGACCGCGCTTTTTAACTGGCTTTTCGCGCGTCACGCCGGCGGAAAATTTATTTTGCGGATTGAGGATACGGACCGGGATCGGTCTAAAACGGAATATGAGGAGGGGATCATCCGGGATCTCCAATGGCTGGGGCTGGACTGGGATGAGGGCCCCTCCTTGGGCGGGGCCTTAGGTCCTTACCGTCAAACGGAACGGGCCTCGATTTACCGCGACCAGTTGAAAAAACTAATTGGCGGAGGAAACGCCTATTACTGTTTTTGCACCCACAAGGAATTGGAGTCGGACCGCGCCGCCGTCCTGGCTTTGGGGAAAAACTACCGTTATTCGGGCAAGTGCCGGAATTTATCACCTGAGGAAGCGGACCAAAAACGCAAGACGGGCCAGCCTTTTTCCGTGCGGTTAAAGGTCAAGGAGGGCGTCACCACTTTCAGCGACATCATCCGGGGCCAAGTCACGGTCGACCACGCCGAAATAGACGACTTTATCCTCGTGCGCAGCGGCGGCGAGCCCACCTATAACTTTGTGGTGGCGGTGGATGACGCTTTGATGAAAATATCCCATGTGATCCGCGGCGACGATCACCTTTCCAACACTCCCAAGCAGATTCTTATTTATCAGGCCTTGGGTCTGGCGCTGCCCCAATTCGCCCATATCCCTTTAATTTTAGGCGAGGACCGGGCACCCCTCTCGAAACGGCATGGAGCCAGCTCGGTGGGAGAATTCAAGCGTCAAGGCTATCTTCCCGAAGCCATGATGAATTACTTAGCTCTTTTGGGGTGGTCCCTCGATGGAAAAACTGAGCTTTTCAGCAAGGAAGAACTGATCAAGCGTTTCAGTCTGGACCGGGTGGTAAAGAGCGCGGCTTGTTTTGATTACAGCAAGCTCCAATGGCTTAATGGGCATTACATCCGAGAGGCCGATGACGAAAGAATTTATCAGCTTTGCTTGGAATATCTCTGGGACGCCGACGCCATCAACAAGGACTTCATGCGCGAGGGCGGCCCCGCGCTCAAGCGCATGATCGGAACGGTCAAAAACAGCCTTAAAACCATTTCGGATGTCGGGGATCAATTGACCTATTTCCTGGGGGAGGTCCACTCTTACGACGCGGAAGCCCTGTCGAAATACTTGGTTCCCGCGACCCTTCCGATACTGGAAAAAGTTGTTTTTGTTTTGGAGGACACGGTCGCCTTTAGCGCCATGTCTTTGGAAGAAAAGTTCCGAGGTGTGGCCGCGGAAACAGGGAAAAAATTCGCCGAATTTGTTCATCCGATGCGGTTAGCTGTCACCGGCCGGGCCGCCAGTCCCAATTTGTTCGAGTTGATTGAAATTTTGGGAAAGGGACGAGTTATTGTAAGGTGCCTTCGCTTCATTCAAATGATCAAGGCTGAAACGGCTAAGGTTTAAAAATCAACGGCTCTAACAGGGTGCTGGCGGAGCCGTGCTGGTTTTGCACCAAAATGTTGTTGCACCCTGTCAGAAGCAACGGGTTTGGAGCTAATCGCATTTACCCCTTGTTTTCCAACGGGTGATTAGCGACGAAAATGGGAAAAAGTCCGTTTCTTGGACTTTTTTCATCATCCTGCTAAACGATTTTCGTGAGGGAAATTCCAGCAAAATGAAAGTTGGGAGATGCCCGGCTTTTTGTTAAAATGAAGCAAGGCATTCGGGATGAAGGCGATGATCCTTCAGAAAAGAGCGGGTATGGCGACCAACATCATTGAATTCGTGTTTAGCCGCGGAGAGAAAAAAGGCCGATTAAGGCCGGTCAGCCGAAAGGATTGGGCCCAGATCGTGGGCTGGTGGAACGACACGGAGGTGCGCCGGCTTTTTGACGTCCATTTCGTGGACCAAACCTTTTCCGACGCTGAAAAATGGTTCGCCAAGAATGGATCGGGTGAGGATGACCGCCTTCCCAGGTCTTTTGTGGTGGAGGTGGATGAGGACGGCAAGTGGCTCCCGGTGGGAACGGCAGAATTTTACAACGAAAGGCCATCCCATAAGACGGCGGATTTTGGTTTTTTGATCGGCGACAAGAATTGGTGGGGAAAGGGAATTGGAACGGAGACGGCCAAGCGGATGGTGAAATTCGGTTTGGACGAACTGCTTTATAAACGGATCGGAGCGGTGTCGGCGGCCTATAACGTGAGATCCCTGAACGCCCTCCAGAAGGCCGGTTTTCAAATCGAAGGAATCCGTAAAAGCTACGTCTTCCGCGACGGCCAGCATCATGACCAAACGATGATGTCGGTGATCAAGGCCGACTAACCGATTCGATCCTTTAATTCCAGCTTGTTTTCCGCAACGAGGGATTGCCTATTCTTTCCGGTTTAAATTCCGGAGTTTGTGCTAAAATTCCACCCCGCTTCTTTTGTCCTGTTGGGAGATCGTCTAATGGTAGGACAGCAGACTCTGACTCTGCTTATCGTGGTTCGAGTCCACGTCTCCCAGCCATTCGATGCGCCCAGCCCCAATATATAATGTCCTTATTGGGGGCTGGGCTTACTCATGGGCTTCGCCCGGCGAAGAGCATGAGTAAGCAGTATCGGATGAGCCCTGAGGAAGGCCGAAAGATTTCGGCCGCCTCGAAGGGCCATTTTTCCTTTAGGTATTTTTATGCCTTACTTTCTCTACATCCTTTGGATGTCCAACGGCCAACTTTATGTTGGGACAACTTCCGAGCTTGACCAACGGTATAAACGACACACTAAGCACCAAGCGTCCAGAACCACAACGGTTCTGGGTGTCGAACAATTTCTTTACTCCGAAACGCATTCGGATCGAGTTGCCGCGGAAAAACGCGAACGCCAAATTAAGAAATGGTCTCTTGTCAAGAAAATGGCGTTGATTCATGGTGATTTAGTCAGCTTGAGAAAACTCGCGAAACGAAAGAAGCCTTGAAGAGAATCTCTTCGCCTGTCCCGGTTGTTTGAATGGGAATCCCGTGATCGATTCGGGACCCAAGCCCGGGTCCCCGGCGCTCTACCGAATCAAGATCAACCTTTTGATTTTCCTGGATTCGGGCTCCGCCAAATAAAGTATATACATCCCGCTGGCGCAGGCATCCCCGTTTAAGTTCGTTCCATCCCAAAGAGAGGTTTTGTCCACTGGCCCGTTTAAGGTTTGGCTGAAGATGGTTTTAATGTGTTCGCCCGCCGTATTGTAGACGTTCAAGGAAAATTCCCCGGGAAAATTGGAATAGGCCACGTGGATGGATAGGTTTTTATCATTCGCGGGGCTGAAAATGTTCTTGTTGACGGTGAAAATATCCACGACCGCTGGAGTCGGGGTAAAGGTGCAGGTGTTTCCGGGATAACCGCAGGGGGTCCAAGTCGCGGTTGGGGTGAAGCTGTTGGTCGGTGTGTAGGTTTGGGTGGGCGTGTAGGTGGCGGTCCGGGTGAAAGTCGAAGTAAAGGTACGGGTGGGCGTAAAGCTGTTGGTCGGGGTTCTTGTTAAAGTTAGAGTGAAGGTGTTCGTTGGGGTAAAAGTGTTTGTCCGGGTAAAGGTTTCAGTGGGCGTATTGGTGATCGTGGGAGTGAAGGTGCTGGTACGGGTATAGGTCACGGTAAAAGTTGGGGTCGGCGTTTTGGTTGAGGTAGCCGTGAAGGTAAAGGTGGGGGTCTTGGTGAGGGTGGGGGTAAAGGTTGAAGTAAGAGTGGCAGTAGCGGTGGGGGTTGAGGTAGAAGTGGGGGTAGGCGTAAAGGTTAAACCTTGGACGACAAAAAGTTGGCGGTACCAAGCGGATTCGCAAATAACGGAGGAGGCTCCTGTGCTATTGATAAAAAGCGGTGGAAGGGGCAAATGGGTTTGAGGGTCCGTGGCGGTCTTGTTTCCAAATATATCGGCGGTTACGGTGACGGGAGTGATCCAAGTGGCTGACGGCACGAAAGAATAATCGTACCAATTTGCGGTTCCAGGACTGCCCAAAGGTAGGGGAATGGCTGGCGGACAAGAAGCGGGTTGAGGGTCATAGACGGTATTGAGGGGGCCGGAGCTGGTTAAGAAAGAGTGGGTTCCATCGGAACAGGAAATGTCCACGCTCCAGGAGGCCCACATTCCCGTCGGATTGGTGTTTTCGTTTTGAACCGCGATGATATTAATGCCGGGTGAAATGAGAAACGGCGGGTTGGCGATCGAGATGCAGGGGGCTGCGGAAGTACTTAATGGGAAGTTTCCGATGTAGGTTGAGTTGATCCAAATGTCTCCGGAATCATCAAATCCGCCGCAAACGGTAATGTTGGTCGGAACGCACTGGGCGTTTAAATCGATGGGAAATAAGAGGGAGGCCCAAAGCATCAGCAGGAAAAAACCGAAAGGTTTAATCTTTTGGAATGAGATACTATCGAAACGGTTCACGAAAATCCTTAAGGGGTACAGGGTTGAGAGATGGACCGGCGGAAAGACTTACGGAAAGTAACTAAAGGCCCTTCACCTTTCCTTGAATTATCGCACGATGCAATTTCAGCAACAAGGGGCAGACCTGTTTAAATCAAATTGAAAGCGGTTCCATCCTTGTTGGGTTTGCCAATTGGAACAAGATAAGATCAAATAACAGCCCGGTGTCGAGTTGGCCCCCTTGCTTCGGGACAGGGTGCCACGCGGGGAAGTTTAACTCCAGTACCCAAGAGGGTTCGTGAAAAAGAAAATTAAAATTATTTTCGCCCTGTCGGCGCTGATTCTGGCCGGCGTTCTGGGATCATCCCTTTTGGCCTTTTTTTATGGGGTGGGTCCCTTGGGGACCTGGCAGGGGGAACTCGATACGGGCTTGGCCAGGTTCCGGATCGCCCTGATTCTTCAAAGGGATCCGGATGGGAAGTCCATAGCTGTTTTTAACAATATTGACGATGGCATTTACAACCAGCCTTTTAAAAAATTTTACTTTAGAAATAAATTTTTCCACGGTGAACTGGCGACGGGTGAGGTTTTGGACCTGTCCGTCAATTGGCTGGGTTTTGGAAGCAAACTTGTCGGCACCTACCGCCAAGCCCACGGAAGTTTCCAAAGGGAAGGAATGGTATCTCGGTTGGAATTGAGGGTGGGGCGAGGCTATTTGGAACCGCGGGTAGGTCCGGATGGTCATTTTGTTACCGAAGAACCCTATCAATTGCCCCGAAAAATGTCGGATGGATGGGAAGTGGGAAGCGCGGCTGGCGATGTGGAGGGCTTAAAAAAAATAAAGATCGGGATCGCGGGGATCCTGAAAGAAGATTTTCCCCATATCCATAGTTTGCTAGTGGTGAAAAAAGGAAAACTTGTTTTGGATGAGTATTTTTACGGCTATGGTCCCGAAGAAAAGCATCCGATACAATCGGTCACGAAATCGGTTTTCTCGCTTCTGTTCGGCGTCGCCCAAGACCAGGGCCTTGTTTTCATCGGCCAAAAGCTCTTTTCCTATTTTCCGGAATACCGCTCCCGTCCGGGCTGGGACAGCCGCGAGGATCAGATTTCCCTTGGGATGCTTTTGACGATGAGAAGCGGGGTTGCCTGCGACGATTGGCAAAACTCGAAGGTCTGCTCCTGGGACATGGTGAATTCGCCGGATTGGCTAAATTTTTCCCTTTCACTGCCTTTGGGGAACCTTCCTGGAAAACATTTCGCCTATTGCGGAGCTTGCCTGACACCGCTTTCGGCGATCCTGGCCGCGAAAAGCGGGATGGGAGTTCCGGGTTTCGCTGAGAAATATCTTTTCGGACCCCTAGGGATCAAGGATGTGGAATGGATGGAAGGTCCGGGGAGCGTCACACCCGTTTCCTTTGGCTTGAGCCTCCGGCCCCGGGACTTGGCCAAGTTGGGCCAGTTGATATTGAATCAGGGGAAATGGAATGGAGCCCAGGTTATTTCCAAGGATTGGATCAAAAGATCGACTTCGGTTCAGGTCCGGCGGAACCAGAAAAAAGGCGAAGCGGACTACGGGTTTCTTTGGTGGATCCGCGCCTTTCCCGCCGGCGGAAAAAATATCCGGGTCATCGACGGGTGGGGCGTGGGCGGCAACCATCTTTTCATCGTCCCTGACTTGGATTTGGTCTGCGTTATCACGGCGGGGAATTATAAGGATGGGAAACTTGGCGCGGAATCCCTTGAATTTTTTAAGAATTATATCCTGGGAATGTCATAGGGTTTTTTGGGCTAATTTTTTAAGCCATTGGATAAAGGCCTTGGGGTTTTCAAAACGAAGGTCGCAGTAACGTCCGGGAATGCGATGACCCACGGCAATTCTCAACCCCTTTTTTCTTAAAACCTTTAATACCGAAATGTCACCGAGGTCGTCACCGGCGTATAGGGGAAAGCGGCCGGGAAATTTTTTCAATATTTTGCGCACGGCTTTTCCTTTGGAAAAGCCCTTGGGCATGGCCTCTACCATTTGCTTCCCGCCCTTCAATTCCCAAATTTTCCGGGTGACGGATTGTTTGAAGTGATATTTGTATTCTTTGATTAATTCCCTAATTTTGATTTGAGAAAGATTCACGCCTCTGAAATGAAGGGTCGAGGAAAAAGGTTTTTTTTCAACATGAATCCCGGGAAAACGGGAGGGGAGGCCTTTTGCGGCTTTCCACAGCGATGCCGCTTCCTTTTTGTAACGGCGGCGGAGGGCCTGGGAGGCGAATTGGATTTTTCCGGGAAGGCGCCGGGCCTCGAAACCGTGGGTCCCCACGATGGGAATTCCCTTGAGGCCTGAAACCTTTTCGAGGCTGTCAGCGTATCTGCCGGTGATCATCAGGACTGGGTGAAGACGTTTGAGGCGGTAGAGGAGGGAACGGACAGAGGGGTTTATGCGGGAAAGTTCCGGGTCGTTTTTGAAATCGGTCAAGGTCCCGTCATAGTCCAAGAGGACTAGAAGGGGCGAGGATTTCAGTTTTTGAAGAACCGTGCCGGGTAAAGACGCTTGTCTGGGTTTCATGAGGGAAGTATAGCGGACAAATGGGCCGGGTTAAAACCCTTCCTTAGGACTCCGCAATTATGTAAAATCATCCTGTTGTTTTTTGCCCGAACATTATTAACGGCGCTGCGATTCGCCCATTTATCGAAAAATTTTCTTGAGGGGTTTTATGAATCTCGGGCCGCTGTTGAAAAAAACATTAATAGGCATGGCGATTCTCTCCCTTGAAACCGCGGCTTGCGCCTATACAGCCGCCGATTACACCAACGCGGGACTTCAATTTTACGCCGCAAAAAATTATGTCCAAGCGGTTCCCTATTTTACCGCGGCCTTGGGAATGGATCCTTCCGATAAAAAAGCCCTGCAAGGCAGGGCCAACAGCTATTATTTTTCTGGGAAATATCAAGAAGCCTTAGCTGATTACGAAAAATTATTAGCGGTCAATCCCTCGGGGCCGGTCTCCCAGTTTGTTCAGGCTCTGAGCGCCAAAA
>CAZHFP010000023.1:0-9080 GCA_964531065.1 uncultured bacterium | reverse complement strand
GCGGTCAATCCCTCGGGGCCGGTCTCCCAGTTTGTTCAGGCTCTGAGCGCCAAAATCGGTTCCGCTGCCCCCGCCGCGGCGGCTGGTGTCAGCCCCTCTGGCCCGGTTTCCTCTGGAGGAGCCCCCGCGGGAGTGTCGTTGCCCCAAAAGCCTGCCGGTTTAGGTTTCCGCCTGGTGCCGGCTTTGGGACTTATCAACTTAAAGGATTTCACGGCCGATTCGGAAACGGGGAATAAAGACGCGGCGGTCATTCGACAGAGCGATTCCAGTTATCAATATAATTCGACCCTGCCGACGGATTACGTGATGGTGGGGGCGGAACCGGTGATGCGGGTTGGCTCCAGCTTTGAAATCGGTCTTCCCTTTACCATCATGCCGGTTGGAACCGTCTCTTCCACCGCGACAGACGCCGCGGGCGACAATTATTCCGCTTCTTACGCCCTCAACGCTTTCTCGGTGGGGTTGACGGGAAGGCTGCTGATCGGCCAGGGACCGGTTAGAATTTTCGTTGCGGCGGGCGGCCTGCTGGCGCCGGTTGGCGTCAACTATACCAATCTCGTGAGCGTCGGGACCTCGACGATTACAGGCACTGGAAATTTTTCACAAACCGCTTTAGGGGGCCAGGGGCAATTAGGCCTTGATATCCATGTGGGGGAACCTTTCGTGGTTTCTGTTTTTGGGGGCTATCAGGCCCTTACCGCCGAGGGATTTAAGGGAAGCATCACGACCAGCGGTAACGGACCCACGGCCACGGACCAGGGTCAATTGGGTGTTTTCGATAGCCCGAACGGGGAGAAAATAGCGTTCTTAAAGGATGGCGATCCGGCTCCCCTTCATTTCCGCCCTTTACAAGTGGATTTGACCGGGATAATGATCGGAATTCACTTGGCTGTTTTCTTTTAAATCCGCTAGTCTCTACTTATAATTGGCCTTGGCCATTCGTTTTAAAAGGAAATTCTATGTGGAAAAAGCCTTCTGTCTTCTTGTCGGGCTTCATTTTGGTTTTGGCATCCGCCGGAACCGATCAGGTTTTGGCCAAGGGTTCAAAATCCAAATCGGGCGGAGTCCTAACGGGCCGGTTGACCGTCACCGCGCCTTATCGGAAAGCCGCGCCTCAGGCCCCCCGGGGTCATGAAGGGTATGGTTACGCGGTTCCCGATGGTTCGGCCCACAGCCTGCCCGAACAAGTCGTCATTTATCTGGAAAAAGTTCCGGGAAAATACCACCCTTCTCAAAAGCACGCTCAGTTGGACCAAAAATACCTTCAATTCACGAGTCGGGTTCTTCCCGTTTTGAAGAGAACGGTGGTGGATTTTACGAACCATGACCCGGTTTACCACAATATTTTCTCCAATTCCCAAATCAACAAACTGGAACTTGGCCGGAAGAAAAACGGAGAAACAGTGTCGGTCAAAATGAACAAGGCGGAAGTGCCGGTGAAACTTTACTGCGATATTCATTCCGCAATGAAGGCTTACATCCTTGTTTTGGAAAATCCATTTTTTACGACGGTGGGGCCGGATCAAACTTTCGAGATCAAGGGAATTCCCCCGGGGACCTACGACATGGTGGCTTGGCATGATTTCTGGACGCCGGTCCGCCAGACCGTCAAGATTCGAAAAGGAAAGACGACCACTGCGGACGTTGTTCTGGATAAGGACCAAAATTGATCAACGCCAAACCCCAAATCCGCCTGAGGGATAAGCTTCTCATTTCCGTGACCGCGCTGGTGGTCCTGTTGGTTTCGGTGGTTCTTTATACGCTTAATGAGAGGCTTCAAACCGTCGCCGGGGACGCCCTTAATAACGACTTGTCGCGAACCCTCACGGTTTTCGACAGGATTATTAAGGAAAGCACATCAGGTCTGCTTTCGAAGGCCACGCTTATCGCTGACGATTCCCACTTGAAAGCTTCTATTGATGTTCCCAAGCCCAACGTCACGACCACGACCGATGTTTGCATGGGCCTAAACGAAACCGCCCAGACGCCGCTTTTCCTAGTGGTGGACAAGCACGGCAAATTGTTGTTCGATTCCTTCCATATTCCCGAGGCCAACCTGGCCTTGAGGGAGGGCCGTGAGCCGGACCTGAAAAAGATGGGCCCTTCGGATCCAGTTTTTGCCGATGCCTGGCCCAACGTTAAACAGGCCTTGAGCGGCCAGTCGGTCAGCGGAGGATTTATTTATCCGCTGCCGCTGCTGGATAAAAATGGAAAAAATATTAAAAAGGCATTCCAAACCGTTTCCGTTCCAATCCGCATCGGGGGAGAGATATTAGGAGCGCTGATTTTGGGATCTCCCTTGGACGACGATTTATCTTTGCAGTTGAAAGGCATGACGGACAGCGAGATCGCCATTTACATCAACCGGAAGGTTTTTGCCTCAACTTGGCCCGAGGAGAAGCGGCCCTTGGTGGAATCAAGCCTGGCGGCCGTCGCCCCGGCGGCGGAGCAGGGAATGATGGAAAAGGGGCCGGCCAAATCTTTTTCCGTCGTCCTGGGAGATGAAACTTATTTATCCCTTTTTTCGCCCTTTAAGGGAACACAAGGGGAAGCGATGGGAGACTATGTCATCCTCCGCTCACTCGACAAGGCTCTGGCGTTCCAGAAAAATATCCAGCGGTCCATCGTAGTCATCGGGACTTCCGGCGTTGTTTTCGCCATCATCTTGGCCGTTTTTATCGCGCGCCGCATTACCGAACCCTTGACCAGTCTGCTTTTTGGCGTCCAGGAAGTCGGGAAGGGTAATTTGAACATCCAGGTTCCCATCAAGACCCATGACGAATTGGGAGTCCTAGCTTCCTCTTTTAACGACATGATCCAGGGATTAAGGGAAAAGGAGCGGGTCACGAATATTCTGGGGAAGTATATCTCGCCGGAAGTGGCCAAGAAGGTCCTAGCGGATAAAGAGGGGATCGCCCTCAAGGGCGAACGCCGGGAATGCGTGATTATGTTCACGGATATCAGGGGGTTCACCGCCATGAGCGAAAATGCCCTGCCGGAAAAAATCGTCGCGGACTTAAACGAGTATTTTACCCTCATGGTGGATGTGGTGGTGAAGTACGAGGGAACGCTGGACAAATTCATCGGGGACGCGGTCATGGCCGTTTGGGGGGCTCCCGTGCCGTTTGAGGATAAGGAACTCCGGGGCATCAAGGCCGCCTTGGAAATGCAAAGCGTCCTGGGTCAGTATAATAAACAGAGAATTGACCGGAACCTCTCTCCCTTGACGATGGGCATCGGGCTCAACAGCGGGGTGGTGGTTTCGGGGAACCTGGGCTCGGATAAAAGGACCGATTACACCGTCATTGGCGAAGAAGTCAATTTGGCTTCCCGCCTTTGTTCCAAAGCCGCTCCGGGCCAAGTTCTTATTTCCGAAGGGATGTACCGAAAATTAAAAGGTCTCGTCGAGGTCCGTCCGTTGGAGCCGATTAGTTTGAAAGGTTTTACCGATCCGATGAAAGTTTATGAGGTGACGGCGCTTACCAGGTCGTGACAGGATCAAAAATATCCACCGTCTTTTACTTTCGATTGACCGGCAGGCGGGCCTCCGCCCGAATCAAATCAACTAAAGGAATTCCATCCGTGCGATTAAAACACATAGTTATGGTTGGCGGGTTATTCGCCGGGTTGATGGGGACGGGCGCCCTCGCCGGTGGAAATTCATTGGTTTTCGGATCCGTAGAGGGGATGGTCAAGGTCACGGCCCCGGCCCGGAAGGCTCCGGTGGAAAGTGATTCGATGGACAGTCATTCCTTCTATGACGACGATAATCCGTCCTCCCGCCATTCGCTACCTGAGGAGATCGTCGTTTACCTGGAAGGAGTTCCCGGGGATTACGAACCGCCGAAACAACACGTCAAGCTGGACCAGAAATTTCTTCAATTCACCCATCGGGTTCTCCCGGTGTTAAAGGGCACGATTGTGGACTTCACGAACCACGATCCGGTTTATCACAATGTATTTTCCAATTCTCAAATCAATAAGTTTGATTTAGGGCGGAAGGGAAAAGGGGAAAAGTCATCGGTTAAAGTTTCCCATTCGGAAGTGCCGGTCAAGGTCTATTGCGAAATCCATTCGGACATGAAGAGCAACATCTTGGTGTTGGACAACCCGTTTTTTACCACGGTCAGGCCCGGCGAGAAGTTCAAGATCGAGGGTATTCCGCCGGGAACTTATAAAATGATGGCGTGGCATGATTACTGGGCGCCGGTGGAGCAGGAAGTAACCATCCAAAAGGGGATTCCCACCGATGTCCATATTGTCTTGAGTAATGTTCGAAAATAACGATTAAGTCTATTGAACCACCCAGGGCACCAAGTTCACCACGAAAGACAAAGATTCGATTCCGGGATTTTTAATATTTTTTTTTTGATGTATCTGGTGAAATGGGTGCCCTTGCCCTTCGAGTGCCTCAGGGCCCTGAGTTTATCGAACGGGGTCGTTCACGGCCTTTTTCTTAGAACCCGAAGGCCCATTGGCTGGCGATTTCGATGGCGTCTTGACTGTCGCTTTCGCGGGTAAGGCTTCCTTCCAGTTTCAGACAGGAAATTTTGGGAACCAGTTCGAATCGCAACCCCGCAAGGTAAAGCGCTTTATTATTTTGCAGCAGGGCGCGGAAAAAGGGATCCGTCCCGTCGACTTTCAGGCTTTCTATCCGCGCGTAGGGAAGAACATTCTCGGCGATTCGGTAATCGACTTGCGCGTAAAAGGCCATGTTGTCCAAGCTCCCTTGAACCGGCATCCCGGCGATTTGGTCGTCAAAATCATAAAACTCGAATAAAAAATCAAAATTGTCGTCGTTGTAAATCACTTCGCCCTCAAGGATCACCTGGCCTAATCCGGAAAAAACAAGGGGGCTGGCGGCCAGATCGGGCGTGGCTAAAACGTTATAACCGTTCCACCCGGAAGCGACGCCTAAGGCTAAACCGCCGTCAGCGGATGGCTTCCACACCAGCCTGCCCACGACCGATTTTCCGCTGGAAGGGTCTCCGGACGGGTTGACGCCGATTTTAGCTTCCGCCGGCGAACCATTGCCGCCGGTGAGAAGAATATCCTCGCCGTTTCCCAGATTCAGTTCGTACTTGAGGCTCGATCCTCCCAGTTCAAAAGTGCCGTCAGCGGTCAGTCCTGTCATGTGGGAGGGGACAATGCCCCCCTCGTCCTCGAATTTGAGGAAGAAGGGCCGGTTGATCGTGATTTGGGATTGGGCGGCGTAATTATGGCTGCGGTTCCAAAAGCCGAAGGCTGCGTGGTCGCGGCCTCCGGTAAACCGGAGCTCATTGGCGACCGTATAGGAAACCATGAGGCGGTCAATGCTAAGCTTGGCCTCCTCCCCCTCGAACTCAATGACATTTTCGTCGAGAAACCGGATACGGCTGCCGTATTGGCCTTTGACGGCCAACGCCGCGTCCCCCATGAAAAAATCATTTTGCGCAGGGAAGGAACGGGATGTTCCCAAGAGGTGATAGTCCAAGTCCCCAAATGCGCCCAATCGGACCCTTAACTCGTTTTCGCGGATTTGGGCGAGTTTACTTTCCACGTCTTTTTGGAAGAGGGAATCCGCTCCAGCGGGGACCGGGGAGGTTCCTGTGTTTTCGGCTCCATGGGCGGCGGCTCCGTTGAGGCCGACCCACAAAATAAAGAGGATCGCCGCCTTAAGTCCGTTCACGCGCATTTTCCCGCTCCTTGAATGACCGTTGGTGAGGCCATTAGATTAACAAACCTTTCTGTTTTTTTTAAGAGCTGACTCTTAATTTAGTGAATATGCACCTATTTATTTTTTTCAAATGCCCGTGATTTTGACTGAAAAATCGCGATGAGAATAAGCTGTTTTCTGAGAAGCCTGTTATATAATCCTTTCGCGGAAGATCATAATATTCACGAAATTTATAGGGGAACCATGAAGCGGTTGATTAAAGTCCAATTGATCTTTTGTCTGGCCTTCCTGGGAGGATCTGTCCTGGCTCGAGCCGACGAAAGCGGGAGTAAGTCCCCCTCCTTGGCTCTTCCTGTGGTGGAGAAAATCCTCAAAAACGGCCTCAGAGTTTTGGTGGTGGAACAACCGGGAGTTCCGGTGGTGTCCTTTTCTTTTATGCAGCCCGTCGGGGCCCAAGACGCTCCCAAGGGCAAGACGGGCCTTCCCCACATGCTGGAGCACATGATGTTCAAAGGGACGGAGACCATTGGAACGCTGAACTATAAGAAGGAAAAACCCATTCTTGAGAAAATGGACCAGGTGGCCCTGGAAATGAACGCCGAAAAAGAAAAATCACAGCCTTCCCTGGACCGGCTGAAGGTCTTGGCGGGCGAGATGAAGCAGCTCCAACAGGAACACCACAAGGTCATTGTCAAAGATGAGCTCTCCTCCATCTATACCAAAAACGGCGGCCAAAGCCTGAACGCTTGGACCAGCCAGGACGCCACGAATTATCACATCACTTTGCCGGCCAACAAGGTTTTGCTATACGCCACGGTGGAAAGGGACCGCCTCGCCCATCCCGTTTTCAGGGAATTTTATTCCGAAAGGGACGTGGTGGCCCAGGAACGGCGCTGGCGGACCGAATCGAGCCCGGACGGAAAATTGGAAGAAGCCTTGGAATGCACCGCGTTCGCCGCCAGTCCCTACAAGGATCCGACAATCGGCTGGATGTCGGACATTATGAAACTGACCCGGATGGACGCGGTGAATTTCTACAAACAAACCTACCGTCCCGATCATGGCGTTTTGGCCATCGTGGGCGGGGTGAAGGCGAACGAGGTGCTCCCGCTGCTGGAAAAGACCCTGGGGACGGTGCCGAATCCTCCCGTGCCGCCCCTGATCAAACATTGGACCAAGGAACCTCCCCAAGAAGGGGAAAAGACCGTTCGGGCTTTTTTTGACGCGGATCCCATGGCCATGTTGGCTTGGCATAAACCCAATTTTCCCGATAAGGATTCGGTGGCCCTGGATGTATTAACCACGGTCTTGACCAAAGGCAATACTTCCCGGCTCGTGAGGGATCTTATTTTTAAAAAGAAAATGATTACCTCGGTTTCCTGCGACACGTCATTTCCTGGAGACCGGGACCCCAATATGATCGTCCTGCAGTTCAGCCCGGCGTCCGGGCAGACCCTTGACGGCGTTATCGCCGCGATCGACGGGGAAGTTTTGGATATTCAAAAAAACGGGATTACGGAAGAAGAGCTCGATAGGGCCAAACACGATTCGGATTCCTCTTTTCTTTGGGGGAAGACCTCTACCAGCGGGTTGGCCCAGGACCTGGCTTATAACCAGGCCGTCTTCGGGGATTGGCGGCTCCTGCTGAAATACCCTGAAATGATCAATGCCTTGACCGCCAAGGACATCCAAGCGGCGGCGGCAAAGTATTTGGTTTCCAACAACCGGACGGTTGCCAAACTGGAAAGGGCGGGCAAATGAAACCCACCGCTGCCACGAAGACACGAAAACACGAAGTCAAAGATTCGATTCGTTTTCGATTTCCGATTTTCTTAGCGGTTTTGTGGCTTTGTGTTCCGCTTTTGGTTGATCGGGCCTTTGCGAAGCCGCCCAAAGTCGTTGAGACGGCGCCTTTGGAAATAAAAGTTCCCAAGTTCCAAACGAAGATCCTCTCTTGCGGGTTGAAGGTTTTGCTTCTGAAGGATGATACCCTGCCGTTGGTTTCGGCCCATTTCGTCACGCCGGGCGGTCATTCCGCTGATCCGGAAGGCAAAGAAGGATTGGCGGCCCTCCTCTCCTCTTTAATGAGAAATGGCGGAGCGGGAAAGTTGGCGCCGGAAGCATTCGACGCCGCGCTTGAAAATCGGGCGGTGGACATGTCCTCTTCCGAGGATGTGGAAGATTTTTCCGCCGGCTTTAAATGTTTAGCCCAGGACCTGCCGGAAGTACTCGGCCTTTTCGGGGATATGCTGAGGCGCCCCCAATTCGACGCTGTCCGTTTGGCGGCGGAAAAGACCAACAGTATGGATTCGCTCAAGCGGCTGGAGGACACGCCGGATACCTTGACCCGTGTTCTTTTTTACCGGACCTTGATGGGGCAAAGCCCCTATGGCCGGTGGGCTTCGCCCAAAAGCGTCGCCGCGATCACGAGGGAGGACTTGGTCCAGTTTTATCAAAAAAAATACGGGCCAACCGGGGCGGAACTGGCTTTGGCCGGAAATTTCGATCCGGAAAAGGTATTGAGCCAATTGGAAGATTTATTCTCGGGTTGGAAAAAGCAGGCGGCCGAGCCTGCCGTAGAAGAAGCCAAACCGCTGGGCCCGACTATTTATTTCTATCCCAAGGACGTGACCCAGGTTTTTGTGAGATTCGGACTTTTAGGCCTTCAACGGCATGACAAGAGGGAAATTCCACTGCAGGTCGCCAATTATATTTTAGGCGGATCGGGATTCACGTCCCGGATGATGCAGGAAATCCGCTCCGACCGGGGATTGGCTTACTTTGTGTACAGCTACTCCTTGCCGTTCAATGTCCGGGGGCCTTATCAAATCTTGGGGGGGACCAGGCCGGACTCCGTCAAGGAATACCTGACCCTCATGTTCCAATTGGCGTCGGACTTCGCGAAAAAGGGGCCGACCGAATCCGAGCTGGCGGACGCGAAACAATCCATCATTGAAGAATTCGCCTATAACTTTGAGTCTCCCTACAGTTTGGCTTCGTATAAAGCTTCCCTGGATTTCGAAGGCTATCCGGATGATTATTTGAAAAATTACCGCGATTCGGTGAAGGCGGTGACCCGGGAGGCCGCCGCGGAAGCCGCCCAATCCATACTTTCCCAGAAAGACTGGGTGCTGGTGGTTTCGGGCCCGGCGAATTTGGAACCGGTGCTTTCGGCCTTTGGGACGGTCCATAAAGTCAGCAGTATCTTTGAACCCTTGGGGAAATAGGCTCTTATTTTGAAAGTTGCAAAAGGGCAGATTTTCTCTTAGAATTCCTTCTCTTTGAGGTTGGCTTTGCGGTTTCATTCCGCATTCCTAACTCCTCATTACTAATTTTTTTTGTGGTAGCGGCCCCATCGTCTAACGGTTAGGACGGAAGGTTCTCAATCTTTTAATCGGGGTTCGATTCCCCGTGGGGCTACCAA
>CAZHFP010000022.1:0-26061 GCA_964531065.1 uncultured bacterium | reverse complement strand
AAATGAATTATCCATTCTGGGTCGTGCCCCATATCGGCAGCGGCTGGGTGATCGGGATCATCGCCATTTTCCATGTAATGATTTCCCAATTCGCCGTGGGCGGAGGAATGTACCTTTATTTCGCCGAGCGCAAGGCCTTGAAGGAGGGGCGCCGAGACTGGCTGAAGATGATCAAGAGCCATTCCCGCTTTTTCCTGATCCTCACTTCGGTTTTCGGCACCGTTTCCGGCGTGGGCATCTGGTTCGCCATCGGACTCGCCGCGCCCGAAGCCACCAGCACGTTGATCCATAACTTCGTCTTCGGCTGGGCCATCGAATGGGTCTTTTTCCTGGTGGAACTCAGCACGGTGATTGTTTATTACTACACCTGGGACAAGATCTCGGACGAGCTGCATTTGAAAGTCGGCCTCCTCTACGCCGTCTCGTCGCTTTTCACCTTGATCATCATCAACGGCATCCTGACCTTTAAACTCACTCCGGGGGCCTCCTGGCTTTCGGCCGCCGGGACCGGCAGGGAAGCTTCCATGTTTTGGGAGGCCTTCTTCAACCCCACCTATTGGCCCAGCTTATTCCTAAGGCTCGGGGTTTGTTTTTCCCTGGCCGGGGTTTGGGCCTTGATTTCCTACAGCCGCATGGGCCACGAGGACGAGAAGCTCAGGTCCGAACTGGTGCGCTGGAGCGCCCAGTGGCTTTTGCCCCTGTTTTTCGCCATGCCCTTCCTGCTCTTTTGGTTCCTCCACCAAATGCCGGTTTCCCAAAGGGGGCTGCTGGAACTGGGCATCAGCACCATCGGCAAGGGCGCCTTCACCCAGGTCACCCGGACCGTGCTCGTCATCGTCATGACCTCCATCACCATCGTGGGAGTGGTTTATTTTTTCGCCTGGCGGTCGCCCATGGACTTCAAGCAGAGTCACGCCGTGGCGATCCTGCTGTTGGGCCTCTGCGCGACGGCCTCCTCCGAATATGTCCGGGAGATGCTGCGGAAGCCCTACATCATCGTGGGGCACATGTATTCCAATGGGGTCCGTTTGGCCGCGGTGGACAAGTTCAACGCCGAAGGTTTTTTGGCCCACAGCCTTTGGGTGGCGTCCGGGCCCGATGAACACCTGGGCAAGGGCCAGGCCATGTTCCGCGGCCAGTGCATGTCCTGCCATACGATCGATACCTACCGGGCCATGAAGAAGCTCTTGGGCGGCAGGGACAGGGACGCCATGGGGAACCTGGTGAAAATGCTCCATGAGGACAAGCCCGATTCGCCCTACCACGCCTTCATGCCGAAAATCGTGGGAACCCCGGAAGAGCTGGACGACCTGAGGGATTATTTATTGACCCTGATCCCGAAGGAAACGGCGGACCCGGAGCCCCAAACGGTTTCCGCCGCGCCCGCCCAGACGCCCGTTACCCAACCGTAATTGCCTTTTGTTCAATTCAGTTAAATTTATTCCAATGAACTGATCCCGGTGAATATGTCCTGCCTCATAAAACCCCTATTGGCCTTGTCCTAACCTATTCCTGATGGATCTGGCTTCCCCCTTCACCAATCGGCGCTTCCGCTCGGTTACGGGGGACAAGGAATCCGTTAAGTTGAAGGTTTGAATGGGGGCAAATTATGAATAGGGAAAATAAACCCGGTTCCATCGGAATAATAGGCGGGGGAGTGGCGGGATTGATCGCCGGTTGTTACGCCCGGATGAACGGCTACGAAGCCGACATCTTCGAGTCCCACAGCCAGCCGGGGGGGCTCTGCACTTCCTGGAAAAAGGGTGACGACTATACCATTGACGGCTGCATCCAGTGGCTGGTGGGGACGGCGCCCCACAGCGGCTTCCACAAGGGCTGGATAGAAGTGGGTGCCCTACAAGGCCGGACCTTTGTTCACCACGATTTTTTCACTTCCTTCGAATCCCCTGAGGGAAAAAGGGTCTACCTCTATTCCAATGTGGACAAGCTGGAAGGCCACCTGCTGGATGTCTCGCCCCCGGACACCCAACTCATCCGTTCCATGTGCGCCAACATCCGCCTCTTCGCCAAGATGGACGCCAAGAAGTGGACCTGGAGGGACCTGCTCCTGGCCCCGTCCTACCTTTGGCATTTGGGTCAGGCCTTTCGGACCAAAACACCGGACTTCGCCAAAAAATTCAAGGATCCTTTTTTACGGGAAGTCTTCAACCTGACCGGGATGGAAAGGTTTCCCATCGCGATTTTATTCATCACCCTGGCCTGGCATAACAACCAGAACGGCGGATACCCCATCGGGGGTTCGCTGGCATTTGCCCGCGCCATCGAGAAACGCTTCCTCAACTTGGGCGGAAGGATCCATTACCTGTCCCAGGTGGAACGCATTCTCATCCAGGAGAATAGGGCCGTGGGGATCCGGCTCCACGATGGAACCGAGCGTCCCTTCGACCGGGTGATCTCCGCCGCCGACGGCCACTTGACCTTCGAGCGCCTGCTGGAAGGAAGGTACAAAAGCGAGAAACTTTACCGGCGGTTCTTAAAATTGGAGCCCTTCAAATCCATGGTGATGGTGTCCTTCGGCGTTCGCCGGGACATGACCGAGGAACCGCATTTCCTCTTCGCCCCCCTCAAGGAACCCTGGGTCGTGGCGGGGGAGGAACAAAAACATCTCTCCATCCGCCACTACGCCTACGACCCGACCCTGGCTCCTACGGGGCGGACGATCTTGCAGGTGGGAATCGCGGGAGGATATGACTTTTGGAAAAGGCTCCACGAGGATAGGCCCAGCTACGACGCCAATAAACAGGCCCTGGCCGCGAGGATATTGGATCTTTTGGAAGAAAGGTTCCCCGGGATCAGGAGCCAGGTGGAAATGATCGATGTGGCGACGCCGGTCACTTTCGAGCGCTACACCCACAACTGGCGAGGATCCATCGAGGGCTGGCTGCCGGATTTCATGTCCATGGTCAATCCACTTCCTAAGACCCTGAAAAGCCTGAAGGGCTTGTATTTCGCGGGCCAATGGGTGATGCCAGGCGGGGGATTGCCGACTTGCCTGATGACGGGGAAGGGGATCATCCAGAGGATTTGCCGGGAAGATGGAAAGCGTTTTGTGACAAGCCAACCCGAACCCCACATTCCGTTAGGGCTCAAGACCCCGGCTTCCGCGCGGAAGGAAGAGAAAAAAGTGCCGGTGGCCTGGTAAAGGAAAAACGGCTCTTTTGCTGCGGGGACGGGGAGATCGCGAAGAAGGAAAAACCTTGGTGGTTCAGACGAAAAGAGAATGGGGGCTTTTACCACGGCCTTTGAACTATGGTAAAAATGTGTTTCTGTCCCATTCTCTAAACGATAATCGGCCCCTCGTTTTGATCTTTAAAACCTCCATGGAACCCTGATTTATCGAGTTAATCTTGGGCGTAATTCTTGCCTTAACAACTCTCCTAATCAAAGACACAAGGGGCCGTTAGCCTTAGGGCTCGGCCTCACATTTTTCAGGAGGTTTTTATGAACAAGATTATGACTTTTAGTTTGGTTTCGTTTCTTTGCACCTTTGCGCTGATGGGTTGCATGATGCGCACCCGAAATGGAACGGTTGTGGGCATCGGCGTGGTGCATGATGAAAGATGGCATTACGACCACGACTACGACGACAATTGGCGCCGCGACCATCCCTACCACAGCGGGCTTATCGTGGTGGTGCATGACGACCGGTGGCATTACGACAACGATTATGATGATAACTGGCGCAGCAACCATCCCTGGCACGGTCACAGGGATTGGTAGTCTTTAATCGCCAGCAAAGTAAATAGGGATGTTGAATTGAAAAGCCGGAAGCCACCGTGGCTCCCGGCTTTTTTTATTTATCCCATTCTCCCATCGGGTTAACATTTCTGTGTCCGAATTTAGGGGGGATACAATGCCGGAAAACGCTCTTTTCTCGACTGGGTCAAAGGAAAGCTACTGGCTTACCAGGTTTGTCATCCTGCGCCTGCTGGGCCTGGTTTACGCCGCAGCCTTTTTTTCCGCGGTCAAGCAAATGCTCCCCTTGATCGGATCGAACGGTCTCCTGCCATTGAATTTATTTTTGGGGCAGGTTCAAAACGCCCTGGGTTCGCCGCTTTCCGGTTTTTTCCGCTTACCTTCAATTTTCTGGCTCAACTCCTCGGATGGGATGTTACTTGGGGTTTCTTGGATTGGTTTCGCCCTGTCCTGCTTAGTGGCGCTCGGCTACGCCAACGCTTTGGTTATGACCCTCCTTTGGGTTCTCTACATGTCCATCGTCCACGCGGGCCAAGAATGGTACGGCTACGGATGGGAAATCCAATTGCTGGAGACGGGCTTCCTCGCTATTTTCATTTGCCCCCTGCTAGATGGACGCCCCTTCCCGAAAACCGCGCCGCCTAAGTCGGTGATTTGGCTTTTCCGTTGGCTGATCTTCCGCGTCATGATGGGTTCGGCCCTGATCAAGCTCCGCGGGGATGAGGTTTGGCGGAACCTGACGGCCCTCAATTACCATTTCGAAACCCAGCCCATCCCCAACCCCTTGAGCCGCTGGTTCCATTTCCTACCGCGTTATCTCCTGAAGGCCGGCGTACTTTTTACTTTTCTGGCCGAATTTATTGCTCCTTGGTGCGTTATTTCCTCCCGGCTCTTCCGCCATGGCGCGGGCATGATCATGGTGGCTTTTCAGTTGTCCCTGGTCCTCAGCGGCAATTTTTCTTTTTTTAACTGGGTGACCATCATTGCCGCCCTAGCCTGTTTTGACGATGGTTTTTGGGCCGGATGGTTTCCACGAGTATTGGTAGACCGGGCCGCCGCCGCTTCCTCCCAAGCGAAGGAAAGCGGGCCGCAAAAGTCGGCAGCCTTAGGTTTAGCGGCGTTGGTGGCGGTCTTGAGTATCCAGCCTGTCCTCAATCTAGTTTCGACCAGCCAAGTGATGAACACTTCCTTCATTCCGCTGGACCTGGTCAATACCTATGGCGCCTTTGGATCGGTGGGAAGGGAAAGGCTGAATGTGGTGTTCGAGGGAACGGATTCGGACCAGCCGGATTCTAAGGCGGTCTGGAAAGAATATCCCTACCAGGCCCTGCCTGTTTTTTTAAACCAACGGCCCCGGCAAATCGCCCCTTACCAGCCCAGGTTGGATTGGCAAATGTGGTTCGCGGCCATGTCCGTGCCCAACCAATATCCCTGGACCCTGCATTTAGTTTGGAAGCTCCTGCATAACGACCCGGGGGCCCTGAGCCTCTTGGGGCCGAATCCCTTTCCCGAAAAACCGCCCCGTTATATCCGCGCCACTCTCTATCGCTACCATTTCGCCCCGGCGGGAAAGGGGTCAGGGAATTGGTGGACCAGGGAGGACTTGGGGGCCTGGCTTCCGCCCCTGTCGGTTTCCGATCCCGGCCTTTTGAAATTCCTGAAAGCCGAGAGCTGGCTTGATTAAGATGAAAGCAAACTAACCGGAGTAAAACAAAAAATATCACCAAGGGCTCACTCTCGAAATGAGACTCACCCTATCAATTTGGTTGCCCCAACCGTTTCCTCATCCAACAATTCCAAAGTTTTTCCAGGCCTGTTTCTTGCTTTAATCCCTCCCCTGACCGCACTCGGAAGAGACGCCCAACCCCCCGCGGGAAGGGCCTGCGTAAAATCATTGGAAAAAAGAAAGAGGAAATAGGAATATGAAGAAACTTTTGACGATAGCGATGGGTTTAATGTTTTTGTCGGCGGCGGGATTGGTGATGGCGGACAGCATGGCGGACGCCCAAAATGACAAGGATAAGGCCGAGAATAAAGTCAGCTCGGACAAGCAGAATCTTGATTCCTCCAACAAGGTTTTGAGCGACGACAAGGACGCGATCCATGAGCACAATGTGCAGATGACCAACGAGAAAAAAGCCATTCATCACCATGTCAAGAAATTAGCCGAGCACCGCGAGGAGCTCAAGGACGCCAAGGCCGAGGGCGACCAGGGAAAAATTGACGATAAGAGGGCCGATATCAAGAACGACAAGAAAGAAATCAACAAAGACGCGGTGGCTTTGAAGAAGCACCGCCGTCACCGTGCGAAGAAAATCGACGCTTTGAAGGATGAGCGCGGCGAAAACAAGGACATGGCCAAGAGTCTGGACAAGAGCGAGATGAAGCTGAAGAAGGCCGATGAGAAGGTCGAAGACAAAAAACAGGATTCAGCGACGAAGTAATCTTAACATCCTAACCTAGTTTAGAGAGGGCGCGCGTTCCCAAGACACGCGCCCTATTTTTTTGCCGAAAAAACCAGTAGAAAAGAGCGTCCATGGTTCCGCCGTCCAAATCAAAGCCGGAAAACCCGGACGAAATTTCCAAGCGGGTCGTTCGCTTCGAGCTGGCGCCCTCTACCATGATCATTCTGGCCTGTGTTTTTGCCGTCCTATGGATTATTTTCAAACTCATTCCCGTCCTGCTCGTACTCACTGCGGCTTTTTTCATGGTGGGGACCTTCAATCCCGCCGTTCATTGGCTGGAAAGCCGGCGTGTCAACCGGGGTCTGGCCATCGGCATTGTCTTCGGATCCCTCCTCGTGGTCACCCTGGCCATGGCCTTCCTGACGATCCCTTCGCTCTTGACCCAGGCTTCCTCAATCATGGAACAGGAGCCTGTTTTGAGGGATCAACTGGCCGACCGCCTCGCCGTTTACCCCATCAGTGATGCCCTGTCCAAATGGCTGAGGAACTTCAAATATGGCGGGCCCATCAACACCGCGGGGGCCAAGGCCTTCGCCTACTCCATGCAGGCGCTGGAGTTCATCGCCTACGCCCTCAGCGCCATTTTTCTCGCCCTCTATATCATGATCGACCGGGACCGGCTCCGAGGGGGCCTTTTCGCGGTCGTTCCCCGGTCGCACCACATCCGGCTTTCCCGCGTCCTGATGAACCTGGAAACCATCGTCGGCGCTTACATCCGGGGGCAGCTTATCACCAGCGTGGCCATCGGCATTTTCATCTTGATCCTTCTTGTCTCCTGCGGAGTCCAGAACGCCATGGCGCTGGCGGTTTTCGGAGCCATCGCGGACATCCTGCCCTATATCGGTATTTTCCTTCCCATGGCCACCGCGGTTCTGTCCGCCGTGCCCCAGGGCCCGGTCGTCACGATCGTAGTCCTGTCCCTGATGCTTTTCTATATGGAGTTTGAAAGCCGGGTGCTGGTGCCGAAGGTATACGGTCAAGCCCTGCGATTGCCCTCGACCGTGGTCCTCTTTTCCCTTTTGGCCGGCGGAACCTTGATGGGAGTGGCCGGGGCTTTGCTGGCCCTGCCTTTCGCGGCCGCGGCCATGATGCTCATCGAGGAACTGAGGGTGCAATTGCCCGGAGTGCAGGAACAGGTGGCGGATGAAATCCTCCGGGAAAAGGATGACCGGGGCGAAGAGGAATATGAGCGCCGTACGGAGGGCGTGTCATCGGAGGAATCGGCGGCTATCGCGGTTGAAATTTCGGGAGACCGGGTGAAGGAAGAAGAAATTGAAGTTTTGAAAAAGGTGGAACCATGAAGCTGTCAAAAAATCAGGCGCAAAGTCTTCCGCTAAAAGTCTTCGGCCTGGCCCTTTTAGTAAGCCTGGGGGGGATGGCGGCCGGATGCGCCACCACTCCGTCCCATTACGTGCGCGTTTTGCCGGCTCCGGTCACGAGTTTCCCCCCGGTCAAACCCAGCCTGATCCGCCTGCCCGTGGAAGTGAGCTTTCCCAGCGGCGGCGATGTCCTCCAACACCTCTCCCATTTTTTGAGGGGCGGGGTCCAACACCTGAGACCGGAACTGCCGGGACTTCCCGGGCTCAACTGGAAAGCCCATATGAGGGATCTGTGGGTGAAGATGCAGGCGCCGATCTATTTAGAAAAAGACCTCTGGCTTTTAATCCGTCCCGAAAGCATGAGTGTTGGAAGAATGAGAACCGACCTTAAAAAGCGCTCAACCGCCCACACGGTTTTGGAAATGACCGCCAATCCGGAGATCATCTTTGGGCTTCGACCCGCCTTTACCCCCAGGGCCATGCCGCCTTTTGGACGATTCCAGCCCGGCCCGGGAATATTTCAGGCCATGAGCAATACCCGGATCAGTTACAAGGAAGCCAACCAATATTTCAAGGATCCCCGGCTGAAGCTCAACGGCATGGTTTTTCCGGGAACGGGGGAAAGGAAGCTGACGCTCAAAGGAATCCGGCTTTACGGGTCCGGCGGGAAAGTGATCGCGGAGGTGAAACTGCAATATAACCCGCCCATCATCAACTTCACCGGAAAGCCCGCAAAAATGACCGTTTATTTACGGGGTACTCCCCGTTATCTTCCCCGGCAAAGAATATTCGATCTTCCGGACCTGGACTTCGACGTGAAGTCGAACGACCTGATGGTTCAGATCGCTGATTTTATTTTCAAGTCGGATTTAAAAAACGAAATCCGCCGGATCGCCAAACTCCCGATTGGTTTAAAGATGGATATTTTGAAGGAAAAAATGAATAAGGCCTTGAACCGGCCCATGGGACGATTTACCCGCATCCACACTCAAGTGAATTCCTTTAATGTGTTGGATGGATTCGCCGACAATGAGGGGATTGAAGTCCGTCTTTCCGTGAAGGGAACGGCGACGATGGAAGTGATCTGGAACTAGGATGTCAAAATAAGTAAGCTCCCGCCGCGATGTTCATCAAGCGCACGAATTAAAATCCTGAAATTTTTTGAACCTTTTCTCGTTTCGCGGCCTTCCTGCACCGTAGAGCGACAGGGCAGCGGGTATTGTTTTGGGCGTCATTTTTTATCGAAGAGACCGCTATCGAAATGGAGTCGCTTCTATCGGTTTGATAGTCCGGGGGGCGAAACCTGAACGGATTGCCAAAGTTTACACGGGCTCATTTCTTGCTTTAACCCCTCTCCTTGTCCATGAACCGTCGAATGAAGTCATCAAACCATCGGGCAAACCCTTCCGATCTACCAAGCTGGAAGTTTATTCATCAAAAGGAGCCGCGAATGACAAGCAGAATTCTAAGTTGGGTGATGGTTTCAATCCTATCCCTCGGGATGGCCGGTGGTGGTTGGGCGGAGAGTGATGTCCGGGTCATCGGCAAAATCGGCCAGAATTGGCCGAAAGACCACTTGCGGACCGCTTCCTTCTATCTGGACTTCAGGGGCAACAAGGTCGACAACATGCCCGCCCTTCCTTCGGGAGAGGAAACCCGGATCTATTCCAAGGTTTGGGATGGGTTGTATCTGCAAGCCACCACTGAAACAAATGACCGGGATACTACCGGATATCTATTCACTTTTACCAAAGACGAGGCGGACAAGAATCCGGCGGAATTAACTGAATCCAAGGATGTCCCCACCCTCAGGGAAGTAACCGCCGCGGATTTCCGGAGCGACGATAATTTTTCAACCCGTCCTCTGAAGCCGGGTCCGGGAACGCCGGAGGATCGGGGCGCCTTTCGGGTGATTCATTACGATGACTTTGACGTGGAAATCCGGGTACTGGAATTTAACATCGGGGACGCTGGGTTAAAGAAAAAACCATATTTCAAATCCGTCTCCTGCCTGGTGACCGTCATTGAAAAAGAGCCATTGGGAAAGGGGAAATGATGAGATCCACCACCGTTATATTCTTGATGCCGGTTCTTTTGCTGGGTTCGATCGTTTGTGCGGCCGATGACAAGGACAAAAAGGAAGAGAGGCCGGGAAGAAAGACGGTTCAAACCGCTCCGCCTGGCCGTCCGACGTCTAGGCTGCGCGCCAGCCGACCGGCGCGGGTCCGGCAACCGGTGGTGATCCAGATGAACCGCCCGGGTAATGGGAGCGTGAATCACCCGGCCCAACAACCCTCCTATGGCCAAGTCCAACGGAGACAAACGGCCCGGCCGCAGCAAGATTCTGCCCCGTCGCCCGCATTCAACCGCCAGGCCGTTCGGAAGCAGGGGGCGGTTCCGGCCCCCGCGGCGCGGTCGGCGGTGGCCGTCCATCATCACGTTTACACCCAGGGTTATGTCCGCAAGAAGCTCGTTAAAATCGGCGTGAAGACCGAACCGAGATTCATTACGGACCGCTCCGAGATTGTTTCCTCGGATCGCGCCCATTCGGTTATCGGCAACCCCCGAACCGGACCCAAAGGCGAGACCTTTAAGGGGTCGTTGGTTTCACCGCGGAAGTTCAACAGCGCCGTGGTGAGGAAACAGATGGCGGTGGCGAATCGTCCGGCTTTTATCCAGCAAATCGACCGGGAAAACCGAACTGAAATGGAAAGAAACCACATGTATTGGCATGGCGGCGCCGGTTTTGATTATTCCTACACCCACTTTATCGACAATTCGGGCTACCACTGGTACGGCTGGTACCGGGGCGACCAGTTTTTTTGGACCCGCAATTACAACGGGCGTTGGTGGTGGTATGACACGGGATATAACCGCTGGTGTTTCTATAACGACAACTATTGGTGGTGGCAGGATCCAAACCACGTGGGCGAGCTTTATGTTTATGACGATGACAGTTATATCCCTGCCAATAGCGCCGATGATCCGGTGGTCGTGAGCGGTCCTGAGCAGAACAGCGATACGGCCTATAGCAGCCCGGATGGAGCGAGGTTGGTCAAGATCGAGCAGGGCGATGGGGACGCCTTTTTGTACGACCGGTCCGATCCCCCCGCCTTTGATCCCGTTTACCTTGCCTCGGGCGTCCAGAACGTCGAGTTTTCAAACACGAACAACGGCCGGCCTCTCGAAATCATCTTGAAGCTAAATGACGGGTCGTTCGACATGTTCGATGGCGAAGGACGCGTCTTCAATTCGGAAATATCCGATGGAAACCAGTAAATCATCATGCCGATCAATGTCCGTAAAAGGAGAACGTGTGAAAAAAATATTTAAGGTTTTGTTGGGAGTTTTGATTTTAAGTTCCGCTGGATTGTCCATGGCCGACGAGAGGGACCATGAGGGGGACCGCGTTGGAGCCAAGGTCATCATCGTGCCGGCCAAGCACCATTACCGCCGTCGCCGCCGCGTCCGGGTCGTTCATCCGGCTGTTGAGTTCAAAGTCGGGGTTGGGGTTCATGACAACCGGTGGCATTACGACCATG
Source organism: uncultured bacterium (assembly GCA_964531065.1). GTDB lineage: Bacteria > Oederibacteriota > Muellerivitia > Muellerivitales > Muellerivitaceae > PALSA-1180. The sequence continues at coordinate 15,018 of CAZHFP010000022.1, read as the reverse complement.
ATTACGATAACAACTGGCGCGCGAGGCATCGTTGGAATGAAGAGCGGCATGATTGGGATCGTTGACCGCCGGAATGACGAAAAAATTTTATAAATGAGTTTTTTGGGGGGAGGGGCCCTTGGGCCTCTCGTTCCGCGCGCGGGAAAAAAGATCGAGCCTTAAAATAAAAAGGAGGAAGCATATGTCCGAAGAAAGCGACAGGGAAATACCGGGGGAAAGTTTTGTGACGAATGAGCACATACAATTAGCCGCTTATTTCAAATGGAAGTTTCGCGGATGCCCCCCAAACGATTCGCTGACCGATTGGGTAGAAGCGCACAAAGAATTGATACAAGCGGCTCGCTGACCGCCTCTCGCGGCCGGCGCGGTTTACCCCTGTTCTCCGCCTTAAGACGCCGGCCGGCTCCCCCAAGAAAAGGAAAACCCCATGCCAAAGCACCATTATGAACACAACCGCACCCATTATCCGGAACCGGAAATAAGCGAGGTCCGCGGTCCCTATTGGAGGCGCGCGCACCGCGACTGGCGTTTTATCGCCGTGGTTTTTATCATGCTGGGCTGTATCGCGATTTATGTTTTAACCGGTGATTTCGGCTGGGTCAGCTACCGCCAGGTCCTTCCGATATTGGCGCCTGGAGGAAATTGATGGGATGGGAACCAGGGAAAAGCCGAAGGGTGACGCCGATGAGGCCTTCTAATGGACCTATTTCATTGGAGCAGCAAGACTCAACCCTTGTCTTGCATTTACTGTATTTTGGTCGGCGTTACCAACCGTTATCACTCACCTTGAGGGTGAGTGATAGATAAAAGGACAAGGGTTAGGTGTTCCAATTGACTTATTCCATTGGAACCACCAAGACGTAGCCATTGTCTTGTGGACAAAGGCTAGGTGTAATTCTCAAAAGTCCCATCGGAGACCCAGGCTACCCGGATATTATTGATCACCTTACTTACCCCAGCGATTTCATGAACCATCGTCGTGATATCACGCTTAGTCCCAAACTCGTTGGCGGTCCCGGATAGGGAAATCACACCGGCTTTTGCCTGAACATGGATGTGCGAACCCATTTCTCGGATGTGGCGGGTAATCCGAGCTTCCAGCTCAACATCCTGGGGATCGGACTGTGGTTTATTTTCCATTCTTAACCTCCCGTAAATTTCAAGATTGAGTTATTTCTTTTTCTTGGGAGCCAACTTCAGGACCGGCTTTTTTTTACCCAAAGCCATCCAAATGCTTCCTGCCAGCACCCCGGCGGCCGCGGCGATGGCGACAGCTTTCTTGGGGTTTTTTTCGATATAGGCCTCGGCTTTTTTCTCGTACTCGTCGAAAGTTATTTTTGCCTTCTCCAGCCTTAGTTTAGCCTTCTCAGCCTCTTTCAGGATTTTGGCGGCTTTTTTTCCGCTCAGTATCTGCTTTTCCAAAAGCATGATTTTATTCTTTCCCTCTTTCAAATACTTGAGGGTTTGGCTTTTTAGGTTTCCGTCATTTTTTCCCTCCGAATCATTCTCTTTCCTGAGGCCTATTTTTTTCATCATTTCATCGCTATTCATTTCGATTCTCCCTGTTTTTATTTTGCTGGTAAAACCATAAGCCGAAAATCAGTAATCCTAAAAGACCGCCGCAGGTGAAAACGACCCCGCGGGGAATACCGCCATAGTCCATCGCGATGAACAGCAAGCCGAGGGTGAGGAGGGACAGGCTCATAAAAACCGAAAGACCCATGACGAAGGTTTTTACCATCCACCATTGAAAAGCGCCCTTGTGTTTTTTCAGGGTTTTCTCCACCCGATCCTCGATGGATCCGAAGTTCCGGAAGGCGCTGACGGCCAGTTCCCAAAGGCCGCCGAAGAAGGAGCCTTCTTCCGTCTTTTTTTGAGGCAAGTTCGCTTCCTTTCGATCGGCGTCGGAAAACCAGCGCCCTCATTAAGGAAGCAAGAAACAAGCCGCTGCCTGCGGGGATTTCAGCTGGGATAACTGTGTTTTATATTTCAAATCCCGGTTAAAAATCAAAACGAGAATCGAACTATCGTTTTGATGGCCCGATAAGAGCAAGCTCCGAAAAAATATTTGGTGGAGGTTGAAAAACCCATTTTTCTGACAGGCGCCAAGGGGGAAACATCATTCTCCCGGCCAGGTCCCGGTACGCAACTTGCCTTATCTAGGGTGCGGCCATGAAGCGTGGTTGTTTTGACGGAAGTGTTGAAGTTCATTAATTTTGAGGGAGAGTGAAAATGTACGTAGCCAACGGGGTTCATGATTTTGTTTGGTTTTTGATTGTCGGCGGATTCGCGGGCTGGCTGGCTAGTGTTTTGGTCACCGGCGGCGGTTTAGGGATTCTCGCGGATATTGCCGTGGGCGTCGCAGGAGCGGTCCTGGGCGGATTTATCGCCGATGGTTTGAATTGGTATGTCTACGGATTTTGGGGCGTTCTGGGGATTTCCATCATGGGCGCGGTGATTTTGCTGGTGGTTTTCCGGGGATTTTTCGGTTCTCGGCAGAAGATCGTGGTCCGGTAAGAAAACAGGAATCATTTATTAAAACGCGTAAAAAATAAGGAGTCGTTCATGAAATTCAATTTTAAAAAAACGTTAATGACGCTGGGTTTAGCGGGGTTGACAGCGGCGCCTTTCGCCGCGTTGGCGGACGGGTTCAATTTTAACGTCAAGGTTGGCGACGATAACGAGGCCCATTACCATTTTAGGGATCATAGGTTCCATCATGACCCGCAGATGTTGATGGCAGCCAAGTCGCTGGCGGAGGCCAAAAGCCACCTCTGGTATGCCAAAAGTGATTTTAACGGCCACCGAACCAGGGCCATCCAGAACATCAACATGGCTTTGGATGAAATCAACGCCGCGGAACACGAGGGACGGCACGATAACCATTAAGCCGAAAAACTGAGGCAAAAGCCGTCCCGGGTTTCGGGGCGGCTTTTTTATTGGGGCCGGATTATTTGCGAATGGGTTTAGAAAATAGGGCGGTAACCACGAAAAGGGAGTTTTATCCCATAGTTTTGAAAGGCATGAATCCGTTGGAAAAAAACAATATCGAAAAAGATGAAAGGGTTTTCGCTTACGTTTCGGCGGTTGTATTGGTTCTCTTGATCCTTCTCACTGGGTTACCCTATGCTGGCCAAGGGAAGCATCGTCCGGACCGTCATCTTTTAAAAAGTGAGGCGCGTTGAAATCCAAACCCCCCTTTTTTTTAACCAAAGCCCGAGCGCCCTGGGCGGATGAAAATTTTTATTTTAAGGGTGATGACTATTTTAAGGACGTTTTAAAAGCCATTCGAGGTTCCAAACGCCGGGTGGACTTTGAGGTTTATATCTTCGAGAAAGGAATCCTCGCAGACCGGGTGGCGGATGCCCTTCTCCAGGCCGCCGGCCGGGGGGTTAAGGTCCGCTTATTGGTGGATGGGATCGGATCGCCCTCGGCCTTTGCCGATTATTCCAAGAAATTAAAAGAGGGCGGAGTCCAGTTCAGAGTCTACCGCTACCTTCCTTCAATCCTCGGCTGGTTTCCGGGGTTATTCGGCTCCCTGGCCCAGGGAAAAACGACTTTCCGTTTGAAGCATTTTTGGATTCGCTTTAACCGGAGGAATCACCGGAAACTGGTCATGGTGGACGGGGACAAGGTTTGGCTGGGGGGCTTCAACGTTTCCGATGAGCACCTGGAAGAAGTTTCGGGAAAAAAAGCCTGGCGGGATACGGGGCTGGGCCTCTCTGGGGTCCGGGATCGCGCATTCTCGCTGGCGTTTAATACGGCCTGGCACGATAAGAACCACCGGGAACTCTGGCGGCGCGAGCGCCGCCGTTTGATCGCCTGGCTGTCCCGGAAATCCTTCTCCGACCCTGTCCATATCAACGCTACTCATCAGTTGCGCCAGCGGTACTACCGGGATGTATTAGACCGCTTGAGAGGGGTCCGCCGGAGGATTTGGGTCACCACGCCTTACTTTGTTCCTACCCGGGTTTTGCTCCGGGCCCTCCTGCAAGCGGCGCTTGATGGCCGGGACGTCCGGCTTGTGCTTCCGGAAAAATCTGATATCCCATTCGTTCGATGGGCTTCCATGACCTATTTTCCCCGGTTGTTGAAGGCGGGATGCAGGATTTTTGAATACCATAAAAGCGTTTTGCACGCCAAAACTCTCGTGGTAGACAATTGGGCCATGGTGGGATCAAGTAATTTTAACCACCGAAGTTTTCTATTCGACCTGGAGGTGGATGTGGTGGCCCGCCATTCCTCGTCCCTAAAATCCCTGGAGCGTCAGTACGCTTCCGACTTCAAGCAAAGCCGGGAAATACATTTTTCGGACTTGAAGCGCCGATCCCTTTGGGCCCGGTGCTTGACCTGGATCTTTTTCCACGCGCGATATTGGTTTTAGGATTTATCGTTCTTGAAATTTGCCGGGGGTTTTCGTGGGTTTGATTGAATCAATTGGTTGCGTCCTTTTTTCTTGGCCTCGTAAAGAGCCTTGTCGGACAAATCAATCAACGTCTGGTAATTCAAGCCTTCGCTTTCGAAGCTGGTGGCGGAGCCTAGGCTGACGGTCAAGATGATCCGCTTCCGATGGTACTTAAAAACCAGCCGCTTCGTTCCTTCGCGGATCCGTTCCCCCACCCGCATTACTTCATCCTGGCCGCAATTGGGAAGGATTATCAGGAATTCCTCGCCCCCATAACGTGCGGCCAGATCTCCGGCACGGATGCATTTTTTTATCACCAGGGCGAAAGATTCGAGGACGTAATCTCCGTAAGGGTGGCCGCAGGTGTCATTGACCCGTTTGAAATGGTCTAGGTCCATCATCAGGCAGGAGATAGGCTTGCGGTTGGCCCGGTGTTTTCGGAATTCCAGTTTAAAGCTTTCGTGCAGAAACCGGTGATTGCCCAGGCCCGTGAGGGGATCGGTCAAAACCTCGCGCGTCAGGCGCTTATTATAACGGCGCATGGCATCGGTGCGGCGTCCCAGAAAATAGCCGAAAATGGAAAAAAAGGCGCTCATGATGGAAAGGGTGAAGAGGAAAAAGAATAGATGCTTTCGCAGGGCCCCCGAAATAAAGTCGGGAAGCTCTAAGGCGGCGTGGGGGGAATACCAGAGGGTCAGCAGAGCGCCGAGGGGCGCCCAGAGGCCGAGTGCCAGGCCGATCAGCGTATAAAGAAGTATTTTTTTCATGGGTCTTTCAGTGAGGGCTGCGGAGGGGCGCCCGCCCTGGAGAGTTTATTTTTTCGAAACGGGGGCCGGCTTAAAACCATTTTCCACCGCTGACTCCACATTAGGAAAATATTTCAGGATACTGTCGAATTGCAGGAGCTTGAAAATATCCAGGACATCGGGATTCATCCCCGCCAGCACGAGATCGCCCTTTTCGCCGCGGATGCGCTTCAGCTCGCTGACGAAAATACCCCAGCCCGCGCTGCTGATATATTGGACATTCTTTAAATCGACCACCATTTTATATTTTTTATCCTGTAGAACCGAAAGGAAGCTTTTCTCGAATTCTGGTGCGGTGTTGGTATCCATGTCCCCGAAGACCGTCAGGAGGGTGATGTTCTTATTTTGGGGGCTTTCCGTGATAAGGGTGGTGATCTTGTCCATGCGGCCTTCGCTAAGTGGAGCCCGGTGAAAATCTTCTTCTCCCGGGACGCTTGTGATGTAACTGCCTGCGTTCAAAAATTTCATGACTGCCTCCTCGTTTTCCTGTCTCGACCAGCGGAAGGCTATGGCCGTTATTCCGACGCGATTCAGACTGGCGCTTGGTAATGGTCAGCCTTGAGATCCAAGTTAAGGAGGGAAGGAGTTAGAGCAAGGAACGTGCCCCAGTCCATTTTAAAAAACAGTCCCATCAAAGCCCTTTTCAAAGCGGTTCACCTTGCCGCGCGATCAAAACGATAGCCGGTATTATCATTTCGCGGATGGCCGTGAATTCTCTTCGCCGAAAATCAAAGCCCCGGCGGACGGATTGATTTTGATGGGCGTGGTCATGGGAGGGACCTTATCACGAACAGTTAAAAATGAAGCGATCCCAACCCTAACGGATACCCATGATCACTTTTACAAAATGCTTCTTTCCGTCATCTTCCAGGCGGAGCGTCGCGTCGGCGGTTAGCGAGACTTTCCCGTCCAACTCCATCAGTCGAATCCCGTGTGAAACATGATCTGGGTTTTCAAATTGAATTTCATAGAGGGTGCCAACTGTTTCTTTCACCGTTGGCACAACCAAATCGTGCCGCTGGGCTTGTGACCTTGCGGCAGGTGTGGTTCCATACCGGTAGGAAACCTTGAACCCGGGCCATTCCCTAGGAATGGAAGGGTCCAACCGCAGATTTGAGCCTTCTTGATAGAGGCCTAAAATAAACTCCAGCCCCGCGCGGAGCAGGCACCCGGCCGAACCCGTGTACCAGGTCCAGCCGCCCCTTCCCACATGGGGGGCAATTCCATAAATGTCGGCGGCAATGACATAGGGTTCCACCTTATAGGTGCCGACATTAGTACGGGTGAGGGAGTGATGGATGGGATTCAACATCGAAAATAATTCGACCGCCTGGTTTCCCATTCCCAGCTTGGCGTAGGCGAAAACACACCAAACGGCGGCATGGGAATATTGGCCCCCGTTCTCCCGGACGCCCGGCAGATAGCCCTTGATGTAGCCTGGATCTTTGGGAGTCAGGTTGAAAGGGGGCGTAAATAAGAGGATCAGGTTTTCATTCCTCCGGATAAGATGCTCCTCCACAGCCTTCATGGCCAGCCGCGCCCGCGATGGATCCCCGGTCCCGGCTAAAACGGCCCAACTTTGAGTGATGGAGTCGATTTGGCATTCGCTGTTCATATTCGATCCGAGGGGAGTGCCGTCGTCAAAAAAAGCCCTGCGGTACCAATGGCCGTCCCAGCCGTTCGTTTCCAAGGCCGATTTTAATTTTTCCGCTTGTTCCAACCAAAGCTCTTGCCGTTCCTCCTCGCCGCGTTCGCCCGCCAGGGACGCCATATCGGGTAAAACCAGCAAAAGAAACCAGGCCAGCCAGACGCTTTCGCCTTTTCCCTCGTGGCCCACCCGGTTCATTCCGTCGTTCCAATCCCCGCTTCCCATCAGTGGCAGTTCATGGACGCCGGTCTGTAGACTGATGTCGACGGCCCGGGCGCAATGTTCATAGAGGCTCAAGGCTGGATCCCGGGAAACGGAGGGCTCAAAATAAGAATCGTCGCGGCCGGGATCCAGCGGGGGACCTTCCAGAAAAGGAACCAGTTCCTCCAGCAGGGACCGGTCTTCCGTCACCCGCAGGTAATGGAGCACCACATAGGGGAGCCAGAGGCGGTCATCCGTAATCTTTGTCCTAACTCCCCGGCCCAAGGGAGGGTGCCACCAATGCTGAACATCGCCTTCTTTAAACTGGCGGGCGGCGGTCTTCAAGATGTGGGAACGGGCCAAGCCCGGGTTGGAGATCATGATGGCCATGGCGTCCTGCAACTGGTCCCGGAAACCAAAGGCCCCTCCGGCTTGGTAAAAGGCCGTCCGGGCCCAAAAGCGGCAAGCCAGGGTTTGATAGAGCAGCCAGTGATTGAGCAGGATATCCATGGACCGGTCAGGAGTTTGAACCTGGATTTTCCCGAGGAAATTGTCCCAATGTTGAATCACTTTTTGGAGCATCGCCTTTGACTCCGAATCCCGGACCTTGCGGATAAAATGGCGGGCTTGTTCCTGGTTTTCGGCCTGGCCCAGAGTAAAAAGGACTTCTTTTTTTTCGCCTGGAGCCAACTCCAGGTTGGTTTGCAAAACGCCGCAAGGATCCAAGCCGGCTCCCGCGGTTCCGCTCAGTTTTTCCCGGCGCAGGAGGCCTGCGGGCCGCTCCAGGCTTCCGTTCCGGCCGATAAATTCCGAACGGTCACAGGTCGAGGCTGACGGGATTCCGTTAAAATGAAAAAAAGAAACCCGGTTTCCAAATTCAATGTTGAGGGGATTGAAGGCGAAGAGGGCCCCGGTTTCTAAATCCTTGTCGGTCACGATAGTGGGGGCGGTCTTGACCCGGGAAAAACCCAGAACCCATTCCACATACCCGGTCACGGACAGCCGCCTCGGCCGGTTCGACCGGTTTTCCAAAACCAACCGGGAGACCTTCACCGGATCTTTGATATCCACAAATTGGGTCAGGCAGCTGAGAATTTCATTAGAGCCATTCTCAAAAACACTGTAACCGGCTCCGTGCCGGGCCGTGTAAGTAGCCTCTTCCAGCCGGATGGGGGAGGCGGTAGGGGACCAAATATCGCCCGAATCCAGATCACTGATATAGAAGGCCTCGCCGGGCGGATCCGTGACCGGGTCGTTGAACCAGGGGGTGAGCTGGTTTTCCCGGCTGTTGAGAGCCCAGGTGTATCCGGCGCCCGATTCGGATACCAGGAAGCCGAATTCAGGATTGGCGATCACGTTGCTCCAGGGAGCTGGGGTCCTCTGGCCTTTTTCCAAAACCACCACATATTCCCGTCCCTGGTCGGCGAATCCGCCGATCCCGTTGAAAAATTCCAAGGGGGGGATGACAGGGGCGATTTCAGTCCGTTTTTGAAGGCGCGACATTTCCAGCTCTTCGATTTTTTTGGCGGAAATGGATTTGTAAATGTCGAATTTGCGGGTCCGCATGACCTGCTCGGCCAAGGTGCCCTGCCGGCTGTTGAGGACGGCCCGGGCGATGGTCAGAAGCAGTTCTTTTTCCCGGATGTCCAAAAGGTCCGACCGAAGGACGAATATTTTCCCCGGCGGCAGGTCCGGATTTCCCGCGGAAGTCGCCTCGCTGCCGCGGACCATTCCTTCCAGGCTGGTCTGGAGATCCTGTACATAGGAAGGCCCCTTCTCGTTTAAAATTACAATGTCCACTGCCAGGCGTTTCATGCGCCAGTATTCATGGGCCCGCAGTAATTGGCGGATCAGCCCCTGGTCTTCTAGGTCGTCCGTCCGTGCCAAAAGAATCGGAAAGTCCCCGGAGATTCCCCTGGACCAAAGCCCCGTCACGTTCATCCGGTTTTTCTTCAAGACCTCGCTGGTGGGCCTCATAAGGGGATCGGAGAAAATAATCCGATTGGCGAGTTTTTGAAAGAGCTGAGCCTCATCCAGGTCGATGCCCAGGTGGTGGAGCTTGGCCTTGGATTGGGTCCAGACGAGGTTTGACGATCTCTCGAAAGCGGAGGCATTATGGTATTTTTCCACCATGGCCCGCGTTTCCGCGCTCGATCCCGCCACCAAAGTGGTGAAACAAATCTTGGCGGTCGCTCCCGGCTGGAGCCGGACCCGGACCCGGAGTGAAAGGATGGGATCGAGTACGGCACCCGTCGTATTGGACAAGGACCTGCCGTCCATGACGGAGATGGGTTTGGGGAGAGACCGGCCGCGGCCGATGAATTTGGACCGGTCCGTCTCGACCTCAATCCCCCCGAAGGTCTCACCCTCGGAAGACAAGACCTGAGCCATATAAACAGGTTCCTCGGACGCCGACCGGGGGCGCCGGGTCGCGACCAAAGCGGCCAACTCGGGAAGAAATTCGGTCTGGATGAAAAGGTTCGAGAAGGCGGGATGGGCCAGGTCGGCATCCGGAGGCGCGAGCACCACTTCCATATAGGAAGTAATTTCAATTTCCCGCGTCCCGTTTCCATGGTTGGTCAGAGAAATTCTCCTCAGTTCGGCGTCATCTTCGGCCGAAACGATGACCTCCAGGTCCGTGGCGATGGAATGATCCAGCCGGGAGAACTTGGCCCGGTCCTCGGAAAAAATGGCTTCCGACCGTTGGGGCTCCACCAGGGTGGGTTGGAAGGTGGCCGACCAAACGGAGCCGCTTTGGATATCCCTTAAGTAGAGATAGCTTCCATAGTGATCCCTTGTCACATCCTCTCTCCACCGGGTGACGGCGCGGTTTTTCCAAAGGCTGTAGCCGGACCCGGCCGCGGTGACCATTACCGCGTAACGGCCGTTGGAGAGAAGGTGGGAGCTGGGAATGGGATGGTGGGGAGATCGGATTTTACGGATGATCGAGGGGACCAGTTCCATCACCTCATGGATTTCCACTTCCTTCATCTGGCCCCGCGCCGCCCCCAGGTGCCGGGGAGTTTTTTCTTGGAGAAGAAGCTCGCCCGACTGGACTAGGGGATCCATGTGGAAGCGCCGCCGGAGCAGTCCCTCGTGGACCACGTTGGAAAAGGCGAGGAGCGTCATGCCCTGGTGATGGGCCATATAGGAACGGACCAGGGAATATTTCTCGTTTTCCCTCAAGCGCAAAGGCGTGTAATCCAGAGCCTCGTAAAAGCCAAAGACGCCGGAGGCTCCGGCCTGTTCGAGCTTTTTAAAATTTTTGAGGGCCGCCCGAGGGTCCACCATGGACGCTAGGGCGGTCGCGTAGGGTGCCACGACCAGGTCCTTGACCAGTCCCCGTTTCAGTCCCAACCCGGGGACCCCGAAGGTGGAATATTGGTAAGTGAGGTTCAAGTCGCGGGCGTTGTATCCGGACTCGGAAATTCCCCAGGGTACGCCCCGCAAGGTTCCATATTGAATCTGCCGCTCCACCACCCGGCGGCAGGTTTGGTCCAGCAGGCTTCCTTCGGGCGCCATCATCACCAGGGACGGCATCAGGTACTCGAACATGGATCCGGCCCAGGACATCAGCATGGGCTCCCCCTCGTCGGCCGCGAGCCCCCGGCCCAGGCGGAACCAATGGGAAACAGGAACATCCCCCTTGATGATGGCGACATAGCTGGCCAGCCTGGATTCCGAGGCCAGCAGGTCGTAGCAACCCTCATCCAGCTGGTCTTCGGCCACGCGGTATCCGATGGAAAAAAGTTTTTTCTTCGGATTCAGTAAAAAGCTGAAATCCATTTCATTGAACAACTTCCGGGAAAACCCGGCGATCGACTCCAGCCGGCGCAATAGATCGGCGGCGTTTTTGGCCGAAAGAGTCAAGGCTTCGGCGGCCTGATCAAAATAAATCTCCTCCGCGGCCGTCTTGCGTTCGGGAAGCCGTGATTGGCGCAGTGACTCGCAAGCCTCTAGCGCCTTTTCGCAGCGGCCCGGCATTTCGGCCAGGACCAGGCCTGGGAAAAGAAGAGCCTGAAGGCAGGACTGGAATAAATTTTCTTCCGGGGATTCGGCAGTCGGGCCCAGGGGAAAAAGGAGTGCGGCCCAAGGGAAGAGGAAACGAAAATCCCTGGAATGGCTCTTGACGTCCTCCGCCACGCGGTCAGCCCAAGCCGTCATTTCCTTTTTTTCCTCCGGGCGCTGTTCAGCGGCGAAGGCATGGGCTGTGTCTCGGAGGGTCTCGGCCTGGTTTTCCAATTTGTCCCAATATTCGAAGGTTCGGGCAGGCGAAGCGAAAGGGATTTCCTCCTCTAGTTGTTCCTCAAACCGGTGGATTTCCTTTTCCAGCTGGCTGAAAGGCGCGACCGCGGCCCGGCCTTGGCGATGGGGGGCTTGGACCGCCCTTTTCAACAAGGCCACTGAGTCCTTGATTCCGGTCGGGATAGAAGAGGGAAAGACCGGTTGACGGGCTAGGTCGGCGCAGGACTGGGACAATGTGAGAAGATGGCCCGCCAGGTTGCCGCTATCCACCGTGGAAATGTACTTGGGTTCCAAGGGCTGGAGGGTGAGGGTGTCCACCCAATTGAAAAAATGTCCCCGGAAACGGGGAAGTTCCTTGAGGCTTTTTAATGCCGCCTCCAGCCGGAGGGTCATATCCCCCAACCCGCACCATCCGAAGTCACGGGCCGTGACCACGGAAAGGAGGTAAAGGCCGAAATTCGTGGGGGAACCGCGGTGGGCCACGATGGGTTCGGGGTCTTCCTGAAAATTATCGGGAGGCAGGAGATGATCCGAGTGGGCGGCAAATTGGGTGAAGAAACTCCAAACACGGCGGGACAGGATCCGAAGTTCGCCCAATTCCTCCGGGCTTAACGGAAGACTTTTATCTTTGGATTCGGGCAAACTGATTTTTTGGGCGAACCAGGGGGCGGATAACCACAGGAGAACAAAAGGAATACAAAAGGGCAGGGCCTGGGGATTGAGTAGCGCCGTGGCGGCGGCGGCGAAGAGTCCGATGCCGAGGGAGCCCTTCATCCGCCGCCAGAAACTGGCGGCGGAAAGAGAGGAGCTTAATTTAGCCTGAGCGGCGGTGACCCATTCGAGGAAATCCCTGCGGCTGGCGAATAAGCGCCAAAGGGTTCGCGTGATCGCGTCCAAATGGATCCAGGCCCTATGGGCGAGTAGGAGCAGATTGACCAGGAACTGGCCGCCGCCCAAGAGGAAGTCATGGCGGATTTCCGCCCAATGGTCCCGCCAGTGCAGGGGACGGCGCCAAAAAGCCAAATCCTCGAAAAAAGGAATAAAGGACGGAAGCCCCATCCCCAAGAGCGCCAAGCCGATCCAGACCGCCGGGTCCGCCGAGTGAAAGCAAAAGGCCGCGGTCAAAAGGGCGATGGTTCCAATGGGTGAAAGACTCCGCCGTAAATTGTCCGCCATTTTCCATCTCGCCAGGGTGGAGAGGGCGGACCCTTCCCGTCCCAAAATCCAAAGTAAAAGCTGCCAGTCTCCCCGGATCCAGCGGTGGTTCCGGACCGTTGATATTTCCGCGTGGGAGGGGAATTCCTCGAAAAACTCAAGATCACTCGCGTAGCCGCACCGGGCGAAAGATCCCTCGAAAAGATCATGACTTAATAAGGAATTCTCAGGAATCCGTCCTTCCAAGGATTTCTCATAGGCGTCGACATCGTAGATGCCCTTTCCTGTATAGGTACCCTCCCCAAAATAATCCTGGTAAACATCGCAAACCGCCGAGGCGTAAGGATCAATTCCGCATTCTCCCGAGAACAGTTTTTGGAAAATGGATTTTTCATTCCTGCCCGGCAGGAAGGCCGTGATGCGGGGCTGCAATATGCCGTAACCCTCGACGACTTTCTTCAACTGAGGGTCCAGGCGCGCCCGGTTCAGCGGATGGGCCAAAATTCCCACCAGTTGGTTGACGATTCCCGGGGGAAGCTTGGTGTCCGCGTCCAGGGTCACGACATAACGGACGCCGGCGGGGGCGACCACGGGAGAACCGTCCAGATGAAAATAGGTCGTGTCAACCGCCCCCCGAAGCAGGCGGTTGAATTCATGGAGCTTCCCCCTTTTCCGTTCCCAGCCCATCCATTTTCTCTCGGAGGGATTCCAAAGCCTTTTGCGGTGGTAGAAGAAAAACCGCTCGCCTCCATCCGCCGCGGGCCCATGTTTTTGATTGAGCGCGGCCGTCAATTGAACGGCAAGGGGAAGTTTTCGCTCGTCCTCGGGGGATATTTCCACGGCCGAATCCGGCCAATCGGTCAGGAGGGCGAAGCGGACGTCCCCGTCGGGATTTGAAAGAAAGTGAACTTCTAATTTTTCCAATTGTTCCGGGAGGTCGGCTTCCTTTTCCAGCAGGGTGGGGACGACCACGAAGGTCCGGAAATCGGCCGGCAGGCCTTCGGGAAATTCCAGGCGGGACAAATGGCGGGGGGGAACCATGCCGGCGACAAAACGATTGATCCAGCTGACGGCCAGGTCGCTGGCGGGGAAAAAACCGAAAAGCAGCAGTAAAAGCCCCTCGAAGGGCTTGATGCCCGGATTGAGGAGGAGGGCGATGGTGAGGATGACCGCCGTCATCAAGATGACATTTCCCATATAAGTCAAAGCCGGATGATCGGTACAAAGCCTGAGAAATCGGTTTTTTACCAGAACCCGGAAACCGACCTCCTTCTCAAATTCCCGCCGGCCTTCGGAGAAAAGATAATAGCCCGGATCCCGAAGCCTCTCCGAAATCCCGCTGGTTCCAGGGGAGCCAAGTGTTTTTTGGACTGCCCGTTGGGCAATTTCCAATTCGCTTTTTTGGGAACCCTTGGCGAGCTCTTCCACCGCGGACCGGTAGCTGTTGCGGGTTATGAAATCCATATTTCCGAAATTCGAATGTTGGGAGAGAATTTCCTGGACGAGGCTGACCTTTTCAAAAAAATCCTGCCAATCAAAGGAATTCATGGTCCGGAAGCTGGTGATGATGTTCCGGACCGTGCTGTTGTTCGCAGCTTGCCGGCTGTGGACGGAAGTCACCATCTCCTCGGCGGTTGTTTTCTCGAACGCCAATTTTTCGTTCAGCCACTTGACCGCCGGCGTACCCGTCGGGTCCTGGTACCGGAGGCGCTGGATAAGCTGGACCAAAAAAGCCGGATGGCCGGACTGCCTTTGCAGTTTCGCCGCCGAGGGCCGCCCGGCCTCGGCAGATTCTTCGATCAAGCCCAAGATCTCGTCCACGAAAGTGTCCGCGTCCTGTCGGGCTTCTTGGGAAGTAACCAGATAAATGGCGATCCGGCGCAAATTATCGATCATGACCACCCGTAGGGTGATGGCCAAGGCCCAAAGCTCCCCGATGGTGAGCGGCTGGACCTTTTGGTAGGACCGGACGAAATGGATCAAAGAATCAGGATCGAACCGGCTGTCTGTGTGGGCCACATAAGCCCAGGCCAAGCCATAAACCCGGGGATAGCCCGTGAGGAACCCTTCCGAAAGTTTTGGGAGCTCATTGTAAAAATCATGGGGAAGATATCTTTTGATGTCCTGAAGCTGTTCTTCCACAACGTAAAAGGAATCCATCAGCCACTCGCCCGCGGGGTTGATAGGTTTATTTTTTTGGACCTCGCCGGCTAGGTATCGGAAGGATTCCTGGAGGATTTTTTTATTCTCCCGCAGCCGGGGAGTCAGGGAGACCCCGGATTTCGGGTCGCTGGTAACGGGCTGCGCCACTGCCAGCGAACGGGCATGTTCGTCAAAGCGCTCCGCGCTGAAAAGCTCCGAGCGGATGGGCGGCTCAATGGGCCGGGAGACGAGAAACGAAAAAGAAAAGAGCGAATGAAAGCGCCGGTTGAGTCTGGAGAAGGATGGAAGCATTTTGTCGTGTGTCCAAGGAGAAATTTTTTTTGGATTTAATTCGCGCGGAAGATACGGAAGGGTGAAAGGGCCCTCGGATCCGATTTGCCTCAAAGTCATAGTAC
>CAZHFP010000021.1:17748-26696 GCA_964531065.1 uncultured bacterium | reverse complement strand
CCATGGCATAGATAGAATAGTTGTTGGTGCCGGTCGCGCCTCCAGTAAAAGGAATTTGCAAACTATTGAAAGGCCCTCCGGCTTCAGTCTGGGAATATTCACTGGCGGCGGCGCCTGTGTTGAAAGCCACCGTGCCGGTTGTTCCCGTGATATAAAAAGCCAGCCAATAATTCCCCGCCGGTATCAAGGTCGGGGGGACGTTGAATTGGTTCCAGCCGACCACCAGTGCCGTTTGTTGGGTTTGGGCCAAGAGCGTTCCAGGGATTCCCGCGTTATTCGTGAAGATTCCCAATACACCTTTCACCGCGGTCGCCGTGTCCATATAGATAGACATGGAGTTGATCGTGGTCGGGATGGATAAAGTGTAGAGCGTGCTGTCCTGGATGGTGTTGCGGTTCGCGCTGGCGGTACCCCCTTGCGTGGTGAGTCCAAAGGTATTGCTGGCCGGACAAGCGGGGGTCGGCGTGGCGGTCACGCAGGTTCCGCCATTGATGTATTGCAAACTATTGGAACCGCCCGTAGCACCGGTGAAGCCGTAAAAAACTTGGGTTTGGCCCCCAAAAACATTGGCCACCAAATCCCGGTTGTAAGTCATCGTCCGGGAAACTCCCGCCGAATCTACAACCGTCATCGTCAGGACCTTGGTGGTGTGATTCCAAGCGACGGTAACGGCGTGGGTCGCGTTGTTTTGAATGGTGCTGGTGAATGTATAGGGACAAGAAAGCGCGCCCGTGACGTTGGCGCATGTATTGGCCGCCAATCCATTTTCTTGCGGAGCGAAAACACCGTTGGTTTGGTAGGTGGCGATGCCCAAGGCAACCGACGGTGTGATGGGATTGACGCCCGAATATCCACGGCAGGCGCCGCAAGGTGTTCCGTTCCCGCTGACCGCGGACAGGGTGCGGGGATCATTCTGAAGCACAAAATCAATTCCATCGGCGCCGCCGCCAGTTCCATAAAAGGCGTTGAAGTTGAGAGAAAAGTCCTGCGTCAAATCAATAGGAGTGGTGTTCCAACAGGCGCCGCTTTGGCCGCCGACATTTTGCGTCAAGGTAACGGCCGATCCGGCTCCCGTGGCGTTCCCCACTAATGCCCAGGAGGGACAAGTTTGACCGGAGGCTTTAGAAAAACAGCCGAATCCAATAGAGAAGAAAAGGAAAAAAATGGTTTTTAATTTAATTTTCGAAAAAGAGATTATTGCATCTTGTATTCTTTGACGGCTTGAGTACCCGTTAAAAGAAAAAGTGCCTTGTGGCAATAAATAGAGCTGAGATGAACGATAAAGCAAAAGTGTCGTGTTGGTGTCTCCTGTGTTTAAATAATCTCATATTAGTGGTTGTTTGGTTGGGGGATTTCGATTTTACCAGTGGTATGGGCAGATATACCGGGTAAACAATTAACCTTCAAGAACTAGGCATATATTACCGTCATTTACCCACCTCTGCAAGTATCCATCATTAGAAAAATGCCCTTAAAAGCCCAATAAAATCAATGCCTTTTAAATTAAACCAAAAAAAGCCGGGAGAGACGGGGAAGCATCCTCTCATTTCATGTTTCAACGGCCCTCACCCTGGAGTCAACCTCACTCATTTGGAGTGGATAAATTTTTCCCACTTGTTCCCTTTTAACCCCTTCAAAATATTTCCCGATTTTCCCATTCATTGAAAACAAAGGATTTCGGAGGATTTTTCAACCTCTTTTTTGGCACCACACTTGCGTTTAGGAGTAGTCATCGGGTGAGAAAAATGTAAGACACCCAAATTCTAAATGAAGGTGACCCATGAAAAAATTATTCTTCCTCGGAACCCTGATCCTTAGCTTGATGGGAGGCCCCTGGGGCTGCGGTAAGATGATGTCCCCCATTTCTCCAATGGCCCAAAGCGCCCCCTCCCAATCCCCCATGGCCACCGGGACGCCGATTTATTCCAGCCAATGGACCATGGCTGATTCCCAACCGATGAGCAATCCTCTTGGGATTGCCGTCGATGGAAGCAACAATGTTTACGTCACGGACGCGGATTTGGACGAGGTTCTTAAGTATGACGCTAGCGGGAATCTCTTGAGCCATTGGGGCAACGTGGGCCAAACGACTTTGGATCAGCCTTCGGGCATTGCCGTGAAAAATGGGAATGTCTACGTCGCGGATTCGGCCAACTCTCGGGTGGTTGAATATGATTCCAACGGTACCGTCTTGGGAATCATCAAGCCCATGAACGGGGAATATTACACCTTTGTTTATCCCACGGGAATTTCATTTGACGCGGCCGGAAACCTTTATGTCTCGGACAACTCCGACGCGGTTTATCAGTTCGACAATTCTTCGCATCTAACCGCCCAATGGACCGCCAATGGATCGCTTAATTTCCCAGTGGTCTCGTTGGAAGACGCTTCCGGCAACGTCTACGTGGCCAACTACAATTCGAACAACATCGTCAAATTCAATCCCCAACTCGGCACGGTTTCCACCTGGGGACAATTCGGCACCCAAACCGACCACTTCAACGGTCCCAGTGACATCAAATTGGATCCCAATGGTAATGTGGCGGTCGTGGATACGGACAACAACCGGATTCAGGTCTTCTCAACGGCGGGAACTTTCCTGACCCAATGGGGCCAAGATCCAAACTCGGCCAACAGCCTCAACAGCCCTAACAGCCTAGCCTATGATTCCAACGGCAATGTTTACGTGGCGGATTCGGGCAACAGCCGGGTGGTGAAGTACACCGTGGCCGCCCACTAATTCAAAAACTAAAACGCGCCGCTCCAAGGGTCAAATTCTTTTGACCTTTTTGGCGTCACACCACAAAGTTTCAAGATCATAGTGGAGCCTGGCGTCTTCCTTAAAAACATGAACCACGACTTCCACAAAGTCCAAAATCCACCAACTGCCGTCTTTGGAAGGATTGACATAGGTAGGCCGTTCGTCCTTCTCGAAAGAATCGCGCACATGGGAAATCAACGCGTTGACATGGGCCGATGAAGTCCCCGTGCATAAAACCAGGAAGTCGGTGTAGGACACCAGTTCCCTGACATCCAATATCAGGATGTCCGTTCCTTTTTTATCTTCCAACGCTGCTTTTATTTTTTTCAACAGGCTTGGCTTTTTCAAATGATTCCTTAACGCGGATTTGCTTTGACGTGCTTAATAGCCTTAGAAAGCTCAACGAGAATATCCGTCTTAAACTGATGCTTAAGCTCATCGACACGGGTATAAAGATGGCCCTTTTCCGTCACGATATATCGGGGCGGCAGGTGGTTCAAGGTATAGGCCAAGATATCCAGCTTAATCTTTTCCGTCAGAGCCAGGGATTGATAGGCTGGATCTTCCAGCAGCTCTTCCAAAGTCCGCTTGACGACGACTTCCATGTAGTTTGAGAGCTGCATATTTTCTCCTACGCCAGGTAAAGTTGCTGGTGGTGGATGAATTGCTCCACCGGTTCCGGCACTAAATACTTGATGCTCTTCCATTCCTTCACCCGGCGCCTGATATTCGTCGAGCTGATATCCAACATGGCGATGCTCTCGATGGTAATGTTCTCCAAAAGCTCAGAGGCTATGGAATAGTTGCTGGATGACAAAAAATATTGATTGAATATTTTTTGGATGTCATAGCCCGGCCGGGGCACGGCGACAAAGCGGCAAAGTTTTAAAAGCTCCTCAATGTTTTTCCAAGTGGATATTTCCATCAACATGTCGGCTCCGACAATGAAGTAAAGCTCGACCTTCCCTCCGTACAGCTGGTCAAAATGCCGTACCGTGTCAATCGTAAAGGATTTCCCGCCCTTATCCACCTCGAAGGTGGAAACCTCAAAACAAGGATTTGTAACGGTCGCCAAGTGGCACATGATGGACCTTTGCCTGGCATCGGCCAAGCCTGCCGGATCTTTATGGGGCGGAAGACAGGTGGGGATAAAAATGACCTTATCCAAACCGTATTTATTCCGGACCTCCTCGGCAATAGAAAGATGCCCGTAATGAATGGGATTGAACGAACCGCCAAATAGGGCGACTGATTTCATTTACCGGAAGACCCATCGGGATCTTTGAGGAACGAATTGATCATATCGCCCGTCAAAAACTCCGTTTCACCCCCGGGATTGTTCGCGGCTTCGGAAGGGGGAAAAACAGACGCGGGCGGCGAAGGCGGTCCACCGGGCTTCTTGACGGCATCTTCTTGGCTCTTTTTAGCCGGTTCTTCCTTCACGGCAGTGGAAATTACCCTGCCTTTGGCGGCATTGACAAGCCGCTCCAGCTCATCCTTCGTCAATCCGCTCGTCGCCGAAACTTTCATCTGCTGCATCTGGCCCGTGGCGACGTTTTTAGCCGTCACATTGACAATTCCATTAGAGTCGATGGCAAAGGTAACTTCGATTTGGATGGTTCCCGCGGGCGCGGGGGGAATTCCGACAAATGAAAAGAACCCGAGCGTTTTGTTGTTGTTCGCCGCTTTCGATTCTCCCTGGAGGACTTTCACATTGACCGAGGTTTGCATATCCTTGACCGTCGAGTACAACTTGCTCATTTTGGTTGGAACAGTCGTATTCCTGGGAATGATGGCGCTGAAGGTTCCGCCCAGGGTTTCCACGCCCAAAGAAAGCGGCGTCACATCCAGCAGCAGGGCATTTTTGACGTTTCCGTTGATAATCCCCGCCTGAATGGCCGCTCCCATGGCGACCGATTCGTCCGGGTTAACTTTAGTGTTCGGTTCTTTTCCGAAAAACCTTTTAACGGTTTCCCGAACCTTGGGCATGCGGGTCATCCCGCCGACCAGAAGGACGTCGCTTAAATCACTCGGCGTTAAGTTCGCGTCCCGGAGGGCTTTCTTGCAGGGCTCAAGCGTCCTTTCAACCAAAGCGCCGACCAGACCCTCATAATCGGCACGGGTGATGGTGTAGG
Organism: uncultured bacterium; assembly: GCA_964531065.1. Classification (GTDB taxonomy): domain Bacteria; phylum Oederibacteriota; class Muellerivitia; order Muellerivitales; family Muellerivitaceae; genus PALSA-1180. The sequence continues at coordinate 21,800 of CAZHFP010000021.1, read as the reverse complement.
CCATGTTCAAGGGGGTCTCATCTTTTTTGGCGATGAATGGAAGATTAATTTCTACCGACACCGAACCGGATAGATCGCACTTGGCCCTTTCCGCCGCTTCCCGCAAGCGCTGAAGCGCCACCGGCTCTTGGCGGAGATCGACTCCCGTTTCGGCCGAAAACTTATCCAGAACCCACTGCATGATCGCCTGGTCAAAGTCATCGCCGCCCAAGTGAGTGTCGCCGCAAGTCGCCAACACCCGGTACAGCCCGTTTAAAAGTTCAAGAATGGTCACATCCAGCGTCCCGCCGCCCAGGTCATAAACAGCGATCTTCTGGTTCTTTTTCGTGTCAAAATCGTAGGAAAGGGCCGCGGCGGTCGGCTCGTTGATAATCCGGAGGACCTCAAAGCCGGCGATTTTTCCCGCGTCTTTCGTGGCTTGCCGCTGGGAATCGTTAAAATAAGCAGGCACGGTTATAACGGCGTTGGTCACCTTTTCGCCTAAGCGGGCCTCCACATCCTGTTTTATTTTTTGAAGGATGATCGCGGAAATTTCCTCGGGCGATTTAAACTGGTCGTCCAGCTTGACCCGAATATCATTGTTTTCAGAACCCTCCACCAAGTAGGACACAAGACTTTTATCCCGTTGGACATCTTCATCGGTAATTTTCCTTCCGATGAACCTTTTAATGGAGGCGACGGTTCCCGTAGGATTGGTAATGGCTTGATGCTTGGCGTCCAATCCGACGAGCCAAGCTTTTTGGGAGGTGAGGGCGACGACGGACGGGGTCGTGTGATAACCGTCTGAATTAGGCAGAACTTGAGGCTCGCCCCCATTCAAATAAGCGACGCAGGAATTGCTGGTTCCTAGATCAATTCCAACCGCCAGTGCTTTATCCGCCATTCAATCCCCTATTCCTAAACTTTTTTTCCATAAACATAACCCATGGCGACGCTGAGTGTTTTTTTCGCCTCAAATTCGGCTGGATTATATTTTACCGCCCTTTCAAAACAGGACACGGCGTCTTTGAAATTCCCCTGATAACCATACAAAACGCCCAGATTGTAATGGGCGTTCACAAAACCAGAAATAAGCTTCAGACCCTGAACCCATTCATGCTGGGCTTGGTTCCAATTGTCCTTATCCTCAAATAACGCGACGCCTTTCAGGAAATGTTCTTCGGCTTCCGTTTCTTCCTTCGTTTTCATCCGTAAGAGGCCGCGCTTCACCCCAAACAACTCGCCGACTTCTTTTCGGATATCGGTCCTAACCTGAAAATTATAAATATCCCTTTTTTCCGGGTCGCTGAGGACGTTGTAAGCCTCGACAATTTCCATTGTCTTTTCGATAGCCGAATCCTGCTGCTGTGGATTTCGGTCCGGATGGTTCTCAAAAATCAGCTGTTTATAAGCGTCCTGAAGCTGGTTTAAGTCTATCGGTGGATAAAGCTTAAATATTTCGTAATAGTTCTTTTTAGCCATCCGTCTTAAGACCTCTTTAACTTTTCCGATACAAAATCGGCTTTTAGAATGCCGGACCCCGCCCGCGAGGCGGCGTTAAAATGTCTACTATTTTAGCGTTTTCCATAGGGCTTTTAAACTGCTAATCCGCCAAACCTTTGAAAAATAACAGGGGAATATAAGGAATTATCTCGGGAAGACTGGGGGGCTAAGAATTGACCAATTTGACCATGTTGTCCCGATGGACCGCCTCATCCGGCGTTTTTCTTCCAAGTTTTTTGTGAAGTTCCTGGGTTCGCAAACCCTTCACCAGTTCCAAATCCCGGGACGAGAAATTAGATAACCCCCGGGCGATCTCCAACCCGTTCGAATCGGTTATTTTAATAATATCGTCTTGGTCCCAATGGCCCAATACTTTTTGGATGCCGGTCGGAAGCAGGCTTTTATTCATCTCAATGAGCGCTCGTCTAGCGCCGTCATCCACCACAATTTCACCCTTTGGGTTAACGCTCCAGGCGAGCCAATTTTTCCGGCTGCTCATCTTCACTTTCATAGGGAAAAAAAAGGTTCCCACTTCATCAGCGGCCATTATTTTATTCAAAATATCCCGGCGGCGGCCGTTGGCGATGACCATCGGAACTCCGGAAAGCATCATATTTTTAGCTGCTTGAATTTTTGCCTGCATTCCCCCGGTTCCCACCAGGGACCGGGAACGGGAGGCTCCCCGTTCAATCTCCTTGTTGATGTCCCGAACCCCGGAAATCAACCGGGCCTTGGGATTGAGGGCCGGATCCTCGCTAAATAAACCGTCCTTATCGGTCAGGAGCACCAAAAGGTCCGCTTGGGATAAATGGGCGACCAGCGTTCCCAAAATATCATTGTTTCCGAATTTGATTTCCTCAACAGCCACCGTATCGTTTTCGTTAACCACCGGAATAATTTTATGCCGGAGCAGTTCCATAACCGTATTATGGGCGTTGGAATAGCGCTGTCGGTTTTCCATATCCTCCCGGGTGAGCAGAATCTGGGCGACCTTTAACCCGTTTTTTTTAAAAACAACCTCATAGGCGTGCATGAGCTTGCTTTGACCGATCGCAGCCAGCGCCTGGAGCTTCTCAATTTCCTTGGGTTTTTTGTCGAGACCCAGTTCAAAAAGCCCGGCCGCGATGGCGCCGGAGGTCACCACAAGGCATTGAAGTCCGCGCTTTTGCAGGGTTTTAATTTGTCCGGCCAAGTGCCGCAAAAACGCCGTTTTGATTCCCTTTTTCTTTGGATCCGCCAGCAAACTGCTGCCGATTTTAATCACGACCCGTTTAACGGACGAAAGATGTTCCGCTCGTTCAGATTTCATGGCGGGCTCCCAATTGTTCCGACTCAAAAATCAATTCGGAATCTTCACAAAAGATAACATCCCCTTCTTTCACGCCCTTCTTTTTAAGGGTTTGAATAACGCCCATCCTTTGAAGAATTTTATAAAAACGCTCCAAAGCGTCCCGGCTGCCGAAATTGGTCATGGCCACCCATTTCTTGATTTCCGGCCCCGTCACGTGAAAAACGGCGCCGTTTTTGGCCACCTTAAACCGGACCTTGGCTTGATAGAGGGTCTTTTCCGGCTCAACGGGCGACGCCAGGGTCTTTTCCTTGATTTGAACCAACTGCCGCCAACACTCTTCCATCAATTCTTTTAACCCCGCTCCGCTAACGGCCGAAATAGCTAAAACCTTAAAACCTTTTTTTTCCAGTTTTGCGAGCCATTTTTCCACCGGCAAGGATGTCGCCGCGTCGGTTTTCGTGAGGACAATGGTCTGTGGAATTTTCAGGAACTTCGCGCTGTGTTTTTTCAGCTCGCCCTTAATAATTTTAATCCGTTTTTCCAGTTCCGTGAAAGTCGTCAGGGAAGCCAATTCCACCAGGTGCAAAATAATTTTGGTCCTCTCCAAATGGCGCAAAAAGCGGATGCCCAGCCCCTTACCCTGGCTGGCTCCCTCGATAATTCCCGGTAAATCCGCGAGTACAAAGCTCCGGCCCTCGGAGAGGCGTACCACACCCAACTGGGGCTCCAAGGTGGTGAAGGGATAATCGGCGATCTTGGGATGGGCGTGAGTAACTCTGGAAAGCAGTGTGGATTTCCCAGCGTTGGGAAATCCCACCACTCCCACATCGGCCAAAAGCTTTAACTCAAGCCGGAGGACCCTTTTTTCGCCCGGCTCCCCCTTTTCGGCCAGCTTTGGAGCCTGTTGAGTCGAAGTCGCGAAAGTCGTATTGCCCCTTCCGCCCCGGCCGCCCTTTGCAATGAGGAATTTTTTTCCATCCTCGTTCATATCCATGATGAGTTCTTTGTTTTCGTCCCAAACGAGAGTTCCCACCGGCACGCGGATCGTGATGGACGCCGATTCCCTCCCGTGCATGTTCTTACCCTTGCCATGCTCTCCATGGTGGGCCCGGTAAAGGGGATGATAAATAAAATCCACCAGGGTATTCACGTCATTCCGGGATTCCAAAAAAATACTCCCTCCCCGTCCGCCGTTTCCGCCGTCCGGACCGCCCCGGGGAACGTACTTCTCCCGCCTGAAACTCAAGCATCCGTCGCCTCCGGCGCCGGCTTCAATGGT
>CAZHFP010000021.1:0-17648 GCA_964531065.1 uncultured bacterium | reverse complement strand
ACTTCTCCCGCCTGAAACTCAAGCATCCGTCGCCTCCGGCGCCGGCTTCAATGGTTATGGTGACTTCGTCAACGATCATGGTTTCCCCTCAAATATCACCGTCATTTACGACTAAAAGCTTTTGAACCACCAAGGTCACCAAGCACACCAAGAACTAATGATCAGCGACCAAAAACTAGGTTTAAAATCTTATTCTCTTTTTCCTCTCTTGGTGGCCTTGTTGACCTTGGTGGTAAAATGGTTTTAAAATCCCTTGAACTAAAAGGTCTGGAAACAAAAAAACCCCGCCAAAGGACGGGGTTTTTTCTAGGTTTAAATTTCGTCTTAAGCTTGAGTGGGTTCAACACTCACTTTTTTAAAGCCCTTTTTAAACTCGCGAAAGGAAACCAACCCCGTTACCTTGGCGAATAGCGTATCGTCCTTGCCGACTCCGACATTTTCGCCGGGCTTATAACGGCGGCCCCTTTGACGGATCAAGATGCTTCCCGCCGTCACCAAATTGCCTCCGAACGCCTTGATACCAAGACGCTGGCTGTTGCTGTCTCTTCCGTTTCGGGTGGATCCACCCGCCTTATGCTGTCCCATGACTCATTCCTCTCTTGGCTTAAGCCGTAACGATTTTTTCGATGGATACGGTCGTGTGCTGAGGCCGCGACCCTTTGGTTTTCATCGTGTTTTTGCGGCGGCGGTAGCGAAACACACGGATTTTTTTCCCTTGGGTTTTGCTGACGATCTTTCCGGTAACCTTAATACCCTTCACGTCGCTTTTCTTAACCTTCAGCTGGCCGTTGTTTTCCAGCATGATGACTTCGGTAAATTCGATGGCATCGCCGGGGTTGCCCTTGAGCCGATCCAATTTGATCACGTCACCTTCGGTAACCCGGTATTGTTTCCCACCGGCCTGAATAACAGCGTACATAAATTCCTCCCTAAAATAGGCACCCCCATCGAAGGGGCGCCAAAGAAGGTAAGAGTTTAGGGATCGACCCTGGGGTTGTCAAGCATTTGTCAGGACCTTCCCGGCCTTAATACCAGAAAAGAAGTCCAAAAATATGGGAATTGGCGATAAAGGTCGAGCTGACCGGGGACGGCCGCCAAGCGTATCCAATTTCATATTCCAGTTTGCCCAAGTTATTCCGGAGAGCGGCGCCCGCTGAAAATCCACCATCCAGATTGCCTTGATCCGTAAACCGATAGCCCACACGGACAGCGATCACGCTTCGATGCCAATATTCGATGCCGATGGAAGCCTGGGTTCCCTCATCCCGGATATTCAGCCCCTCGACACTGGCCAAAAGAGTGGAGGAGGGCGACACGAGGATCGGCCGGGCGATTCCCAGCCGAAAAGTAAGCGGAAGCGGATCCGTTCCCTGGGGATTGGGTTGGAACTGTACTCCCGGCCCTATATTTTGAGCGACCGCGGCGAAATCCGTGTCAAAGAATTGGACCTTGACCCCCACGTCAAAGGCCTGGGTAAAAGCCTGCTTATCTCCAAGGCTGGAAAAAATAGTTTTGAAGGACCCTCCGACGGCGACCTTTCCAAACTGTTGGGCGTCCGCGATGGTTACCACCAGATCCGTAGCCGAGACAGACGGATCGGTGGCAAGGGCATTTTGAATGGTCGGCAGGTGGCGGAAAATGATTTGTCCGCCGAAATTTCCGTAATCTTTAGTGGGCACCGCGACGCTTAAGGACTCGATTTGCACGTCGGCAAAACCCTGGACGTGGTCGATTCCTAAACTGTATTTGGAGACCCTTGAAAGTCCCGCGGGGTTAAACCCAATCACATAGACGTCGTCGCCAAAAGCGGAATAGGTTCCGCCTAAAGCCGCGGGGCGGACTCCAATGGGAACTTTTAACAGATCAGCGCCGCTGGTCCCCGGTTCCAAGGCCCAAGCGAAATGAGATATCCCAAAATAAATTAACAAACCTATGATTTTTTTCACCGGCTCAAACTAACACGGGCCAACAAGGGGGTCAAGAAAGCCCTTCTGCGATGCCGAAAACCGCCCTGGAATGGACGCCGAACCCCGCGATTGGGCCAAGGGCTCCCCGGCAAAGGCCCGGGTCAAAGCGGGTGGATTAAAAACGCCCATTCATTCCCAGGTGAAATACCCTCCCAGGCGGCAACGCCGGGTCGGGCCAGGCAACAGGCAGGTCCTCGAGATTGGAAACGGTTCCAAATATTTTGAGCCAATCCAGCAAGGCGTAATCGGCTCCCCCTTCCCAATAAACTGGCTGGAAGGATAGAAACCGGGCCCGAACCCAAAGATCGTCTCCTCCAAAAAAACTGACGGACACCTTTCCCCCGCGGTCGAACAAGAAATTATTTTGGGAATCCACCAGCATTTGACCGTCCAGTTCCATCCCCGCTTTTTTGAAAAGAAAAAAAGACGGCCGGCGGTCCTCCATTAAAACCAGCGCCCTTCCACCGTCATAGGCGCGGCCCAAAACATCCTCATGCAGGTACTTCAAGGTTCCGCTCAAACCGTCATCGGGTTGATAGCGAAACCCCAAATCCAATTGCAGGGCGTCCGATGGATCGCCCTCAGAAACCCCCTTGGCGCAGTCCCCCAACAGCGTCAACTCCCCCGCGGTTCCCTGGAGGCCGAGCAGATAGCTAAACGCGCTTTTAGCGGCGCTGGAAAAATCAAAACGAAAAGCCGCGTCCAGCGTCATCATTCCTAAAACATCGGCCAGGGCTCCCGCCTGGACGAACCCTTCCTCCGTCTCGGGTAAACCGGAATCCCATGAAGTCCGGCTGTATCCCAACGCCATTTGACTTTCAGCAATTCCCCCGAGATTCAAATGATAGTTTAAAAAACTCCCCCATTCCCTCGCGGTAACCCCATTCAACTGGGCCGTTTGAATATAGGGCTTCACTTGGAGCGTTTGGAAATTGGGGCTGTAAAAATTAAGGCTGGTTGAGGCTGAAGTCCAATTATCATTATTCGAGTTTTGAGCCGTCAATACCCCGCTTTCCAAACCAAACGAATCATTTTTAACCCATTGAATTTTTGAAATTCCCTCAAATCTTCCCGGTCCGCTGTCGCCGGTCTCGGTCCCCTTCAAAAAGTTAAGATCAAGCGAAGCCGGGTTGTTCTTGAAATAATTTTGGACGCCAAAGGTTCCCCCGCTCCCGCCCCATACCGAGAAATTATCTGAGGATTCCCGGGAGTTCGCGGGGGCCGTCAACTGGACGGCCCCGCCGGAAGCTTTCCTTCCCCACCAAGCCGCGGCCGGAAAATCCAGAAACTCGACGGTTGAGGCCATGGGAAGCCAATTTAAAAGAGGGGCGGAAGCGAACGGGTAAGGAATTCCGTCGAAGAATATTCCGGGCAAAAGGTTCCGCAATCCAAATTGGTTTTGACCGTTGGGAGTGAACCATCCTGCCCGCGGCGCCAGCCATTCCCCGAGGGAGTCATAAGCCGGCGCGTCATAGCTCATAAGTATTTCGTGGGGAAGGTCGCCCGCATAGGCGGTGGTGCCGGGCAGTTCAACCATTTGTCCCTGGTGAAAGGGCCTAGAAGGGTCTTCTTCAACCTGGGCGCCCAAGGGCCCGCAGCAGGTGAAAAAAAGAAGGAAGCAACCTAGGGAACGGACGAGTGGACGTCGAGACATGGGCTCCCGCTCTTGTGTCTTTTTAAGTAGGTTTGGAAAAGAAAAAGTGGAGACGGAAAAAATGGAGCGGGCGATGGGACTCGAACCCACGACGTCCACCTTGGGAAGGTGGCATTCTACCACTGAATTACGCCCGCAAACTCGCGCCGAAAGGACTTTATACAACAATTCAAAATCAAGAACCAGAGGTAGCTTCTATTAGTTATGGCTGAGTTTTTCAATAGATTGTAATTTTACCATCGCTTTATCAATGTTCTTCTGGGCGTTCATGTTGCCCGGATCCTCTTTTAGGCATTCCTGCCACTTACCAATGGCTTCCTGAATTTTACCGTTAATGTAAAGGTTGACCCCATCGTAATAGAGGGCCTTCACTTGCTCCGCATCCGCTTTTTCGGTGGATTGCTGCCCGGTCATTTTTTTGATGTAATCATTGGCCGTTTCATCATTCGGTTTGAGCTTTAGAACTTCCTGAAATCTCAACTTAGCCTTATCCTGGCCGCCGCTCTCAAACAAAGAGACACCCTCTTGGTCCAAATCCTTGACGCGGACCGTGATATCTTTTTGCACCTTAAACAAAGCGTCATTAACTTTTTGGTTATTAGGATCAAATTGCTTGGCCATCGTTAGGTTTTTCAAGGCTTGCTTGAGGTCGTCTTTCGAGTAATACTTCATGGCTTTGCTGAAAACCGCGTCAATTTCAGAGCTTTGTTTGGTCTTCAATTTTTTCAACCTGGCCTTTACCGAAGCGTCCTTGGGATTGACCTCTTTCGCCTTCAAATAACTCGCCCAAGCGTCCGAATAATCCATTGCGGCGAAATAACTGTCGCCTTCCGCCACTAAGGATTTCACCCGGTCATTGCGCTTCACACTGACGCTTTTAATGATCTTTAATATTTTCGCGTTTTGAGGATCCATTTCCAAAGCCAGATTCCACTCATTGAGCGCTTGCAGAGTGCTGCCCTGTTCATTGTATTTCTTTCCGGCCGCGTAATGCTTTTCCACTTCCACCGTCAGTTTATTTTGGGCGTCCGTGATGAAACCTTGGGCTTGTTTGTTGTCCGGTTGGTACTTCAAGACCATCTGCCATTCTGAAATAGCGTCGCTATATTGGTTGTTCAACAGGAAGGAACTGGCTTTCTCCATGTGGGCGTTAGTGGCGGCCTCGATAGCCTGGGCTTGACCCACCGCCGCGTTGGAATCCTTGGGGTTGATTTTAAAGGCTTCTCCAAATTCCGCCGCTGCCTTGTCGTATAAGGCGTTGTCATTGTAGGCGACCGCCAAGTTGTAATGGGTCTCTGCTAACGATTCGCTGTTTTGGTCCTTTGCCGCTTTTTCCGTTTCCATCTTGATTGATTTTTTGTAGCTTTCAATGGCATCCGTGAAATCCCCCAGGTTGTAATAAGAAAACCCAAGAAATTTGTAAGTTTGCGAGTCCTTCTGAAGCTTCTCCGCCTGTTCCCAATAATGGGCGGCATTTTTGAAATCTTTCAATTGAAAATAAGCGACTCCCAGCGATTGAACCGCCTCGAAATTCTTGGGATTAGCTTCGGTAACATTCTTCAATTCAGTCACCGCTTCGGGGTATCTTTTTTGGTCCATGTAAATTTTCGATAAAACCTCGCTGGCCTTTTCCTTGCCCTGGGGAGAGGTTAGGGAATAATTTTTGAGCGCAGCCTCCGCGTTGGGATACTGTTTTAATTGGACAAAGGAGTCCGCCAGTAGAAGGTTGGCGTTAGGATTTTGCGGGTTTATTTTTAAGGTCTTTTGCAGGTGATCTACGGCAGAAGAGTAATTTTGCTGGAAATAGGCCGAGATACCCTGGCTACTTTCGAACATCTCCATGGATTGTTTATCATTGGGATCAATTTGGATGCATTTTTGAAATTCCGGGGCCGCCAAGTCGTATTTTTGCTGGTTGAAATAAGCCGCCCCCAAATTAAAGTGTGCCCTCGCGTCTTTGGGATTGGCTTTAATGGCGTCCATTAGGGCTTGGATGCCGGCGTCCTGGGCGGAAACCTGCGCGGCCATAACCCACGATAATAAGAATAGAACCGCGCATCGAGTCGCTTGTTTCATGCGTTCCTCTTAAATATTTATGGAGTTCCCGGAATGGCTATATCCAATACCAACAACTCGTCGAAAATCTTTTTCGTTTTGTCCTTCGGGTCGACCTGCCCGCAGCGGATCATGGTCCCGTCCGTGGACCAAGCCAGATCCGCAGTATAGTCAAGTTTTTGTTTTGTTTTCAACAATTGTTTATACAGGGAGTCGCCGGTGTTGATGAGGCATATCCGTCCCGCGTAAACATATGCGACTTTGTTTCCCGCGGGATGATAAGCGGGGTGAATTCCGATGCTCTGACTTTTCGTGTAAAAAAGAGTTTGAGTGGTCATCGTCAAAATATTCGTCTTTTCTAATTTCCGAAGCCCGCCCACGGTCCTCCAATAAACTAACTCCGCGCCATTGGGCGACCAAGACGGCTTATCCGCGCCAAAGGTTTGTTTAATCAGTTTAAACACAACCTGATCTCCCTTCGCCGGCACCTTGGCGGCATAAAGGTAAAACAAACCATTGGGCGCTTTTTTACGGGCGGCCAGATAGCCGCCATCCGGAGAGGCGATGACCTTGTCCTCTCCCTCATCCACGACGGGAGGAAAATCCGATTCAAAACTTTTGTTAAACGGAATTTCGTCCCGCAGAACAACGAGGTCAACGCCGGCCTTTGAAATTTCATCCGCCCGACGGGAACGGTCCGCCAGCGAATCAATTTTCGCGCGGGTATCGAGTGAAATGAACCCTACCGGATAGGTTTTATAAATTCCATCCAAGGCTCCCGTCACGTTCTTGTAGCTTTTCTGGCTATAGAGGGCCGTCGCGGTTAAATATTGGGCTTCAATAAGGGATTGGATGGCGTTTTTGATTTGAATATTGTCCATGTAGCGATCAAAGGCCCGTTGGTTATATTCCATGGCCTTGGAGGCGTTTTTAAGTTTTTCCCCATAAAGCCCGGCTAAATCCAGCAGCGCGTGGACTTCTTCATCGGTCTGGGGGCATTCCGCCAATATTTTCTGGTACCAAATGATGGCGGAGTCATATTCGGACTGGGTCTCGTAATTCTTGGCGATTCGGTAATAAATTTTCGGCATCAAGGTCGACCCGCTGTGATTTTTGAGATAGGCCAAATAGGCCGTGATGGCCTCGCCGGACCTGCCGTTTTGATCCAACTGGGCGGCCGACTCATAAGAAGTTGAAAATAATCCACACCCGCTGAGAAGGGCAACCAGCGTCAAAAGAGCGGCTAGGGACAATACTTTCTTTTGTTTTCTCAATTTAATTTAATCCTCGCGTCTTTTATTTGGTCAAGACAACAATATCAACCCGCCGATTTTTCCCTAAAGATTCCTCCGTGCCGGAAAGATCTACGGGAGCGGAAGTTCCATGGCCTCGAGAGTAAAGATTATCGGGAGAAACTTTGCCCTTTTCCACCAAATACCTCAAAACCGAATCCGCCCGGTTCTGGGACAAAGCCAAAGCCTCTTTTTCCGTACCTTCCTCAAAGGCATGCCCTTCAATATAAACCTTGGCGCTGGGATATCTTTGGATCAACTGGGCCACTTGATTCAGGTAGTCCAAATAAGCCGGATTAATTCGGTAGCTGTTTTCGCCAAAAGTTAAGCTGGGCGGTTTTACCACCCCCGACCACCCAAGGGGCTGGATTTCCTCGGGCAGGGTGGGAGCGATAATCTCCACCGGTTGAGGAGCCGCTGCCGGCGCCAAGGGGGCTTCCCGCGAAGCTGTTTGGGCAACCTCAAAGATGGGCTGGCTGGCCACGACTTGCTGTCCGCCGGCGTCAACGGTGCGGAAATTGACGTTGGAAAATAACCCGCCCGTCACGACGTTTCCATTGTTGTCTTTTCCGTCCCAAGCGATCTGTTTGGGCGGCACACCCTTTCCGGCGTAGGTTCGGACGATATTCCCCTTCGCGTCCGTGATATCCAAGTTCCAGTTTTTAATATCCGTCCTGGCCTGCGGCTTCAAATTAATGGTGGCCTGTTTAATAGTTCCCGTTTTCACGTCTGCGACTTGAGGGGAGATATCCATGGCGGTATTTTTTTCGCCGGCTTTTACTAAAGGAGCGGGTTTCTCCTCGGTGCCGAATCGGTAGGTAATGGAAAATCTCTGGGTATCCCCTAAAACGCCGAAAGGAACCAGGGCATAATTGAGCTCAAAGCCCGTGAATTGAACCCCCGCGCCCAGAGAGGCCCCTGCCGTTGTCCCGAGGTCTTGGTTCAAGGGGTCCAAGGCATACCCGGCGCGGAAGGCAATGGAAAAATCCCGGCTCCCGATCCAAGCTTCCGCCCCCGAATGCAGGATCACGCCGCTATCAACGGGTTTTTCAATATCCACCCCCAAAAGAAAGTGTGTGGGATTTTGAGGTTGAAACCGGTAGACAATCCCTCCCCGGTAGACCATCGGAAGTTTTTCCATCGAACTGTATTGGCTGAAGTTGGAGACTTGGCCCACATTTTGGACGGAAAGACCCAAGGTCCAATCCCGCTGGACCGTATGGAGAAGAAGCCCGGCGTCTACCGCGGCCCCCGTGGCGGTGGAGCTGATCAAACTGCTCGAGATAAATTTTCCGCCGATTCCCAACGAGAGGTTTTCTCCAAAATTCTGGCCGTAGCCCAAGGCGAGCGAAAGGTCATTACCGGTTCCGGGAACGGCCGAGGGGTTATTTGTCGAATTAAACGAGGGGATAAAATCAAAGGAAGCGCTCAATCCCAAGGTGCTTCCCGGAGCCAGAGGAAGGGCGAACCCGGCGAACTCGAAATTAGTTCCGGCAAAATAAGAAACGTGCAGGAAATTCAGCTCAATTTTATCCAATTGGGCCAACCCCGCGGTATTCCAATAGGTCGTGCTGACATCATCCGCGACCGCGGTAAACATTCCGCCCATGCCCGCGCCGCGGACACCCGCTGGAATTTTTAAGAATTGGACTCCGGTGGTGCTGACGCTGTCCGAAAAGGCCGGAACAGGAGAAAAAAGGGCGAGAAAAACAACCCAAGACGGAACCTTGTAAAGGAGGTTTTTGATGGGCATGGGCCTTACTTAAAAGTTAGATTTTACCGATTATATCACGATAAACTGGCGCAGTGTCAACGCCATCAGTCCTCCCCCTTGAGCCGCATCCGCAGGAAACCAACGGCATTTCACGATCCTTAAAAAATAATTTCCCCGATCGGGGGTCTTTTCAAACTCCACCGATTGTTATCCCAAAGGTAATTGATATAATGCGCGAGTTTTCAACCGATCCGCCCCGCTTCAACCGCCTTTCGGCGGGGTGAGGGCAATAACGACTGGGAGGCTTCACTGATGATGCGTCAATTACGGGATAAACGGCTCATGCATGGCGTCCTCTGGACCTTGGTTTTTGTTTTCGTTTTTTTCATTTTCTTTTCTTGGGGAATGAGGTTCACCGGTTCGGGTCAAAAGGATCCCAATGTCCTGGCCAAAATCGGCGACGAAACCGTCACCTACGAGGAATTCAATAAAACGTACCAGCCGGCCGTTGAAAAACTTTATAAAATGAAGGAAGAGAATCCCACTTCCGATGAGATCAAAAAACTAAAGGAAGATGTCCTCAATAACCTGGTGGATGACGCCATCCTGCGCCAGACCGCCTCGAACCTGGGTTTAAGCGTGCCCGACGATGAACTAGTGGGAGCTCTTCAGCACCAGCGCTATTTCCTGGATGACAGCGGAAAATTTGACAAAAAAAAATATTACCAGGTCCTGGAAGCCAATCAGCTGACCCCCGAACAATTTGAGAGCTCGCAAAAAGAGGAAATGCTCCTCCAAAAAATCCGGACCGTCTTCCAGGACGGGATTATTTACACCCATCAAGACGTGGATCAATTCGCCGGTTTCTTGAACCGGGATTTGAAAGCCGACTATGTGGTGATGAACGTCGCGGATTATGAAAAAAAAATTTCCCCTTCAAGCTCCGATTTGGAAGCCTATTATCAAACCAACAAAAGCCGCTATGACCACGCGGAGCGAATTAAGATCCGCCACATCCTCATCAGCCTCCAAGGAAGCGAAAGCCTCCAAGACCAAGGAAAGGCCCAGGCCAACCTGGAAGATTATCGGAAACAAATCCTCTCAAAAAAATCGACCTTTCAGGAATTGGCCAAAAAATATTCCCAAGATGGAAGCTCCAAAGACCGTGGGGGCGATTTGGGCTGGCTTACTCGGAATACCATGGGTGATGATTTGAAGGATTTCGAAACCGCTATTTTTAAGCTTAAAAAGGGCGAACTCTCAGAGCCCATTAAATCAAAGTTTGGGTATCACCTGGTTTTCGTGGAGGACCGCGAAGACGCCTACAAAAGCACTTTCGCTGAAGTGAAGCCGAAAGTTCTGCAGCAATACCAAAAGGAAAAAGCCGCCCAAAAAATATTATCCCTGGCGGAACAATTGGCTGAAAAATTAAACAACAAGGACTCTTTAAAAAAAGCCGCCGCGGACCTCGGTTTGCCGGTAGTGGAAACCTCTTGGTTCAACCGGACGACCGGCATTCCTGAGCTCAAGGATTCCAAAGCTATCAGCGATGAATTGGCTGAGTTGTATTCCAACGATTGGAAGGGGCCTTTGGAGCTGGGTGAAAAGGAGATATTTTTCCAGGTCACCGACTCCCGGGAAAGCGGCAAAGACCTCCAGGCCTTGGAAAAAGACACCCCGAATATCGGCCAACGTTTAGCGGCCTATCATCAGGAAATCTGGCTCAAGGATTTCTTGGCCGATCAAAAGAAAAAACTGAAAGTGAAGACCTTCTTGAACAGTTAGGACTTAAATCCTGGCATTCAGGTTCCTTACAAACCATCCTACGCCTTTTACGTCCTCTGCCTTTTGATGTTTTCGTAAGGGCGGGTCTCAGACCCGACCCTACAACCATCGGAACCCACCTAACCTTTTAATCACATTCCCGATTGGTCGTTTCATTACTGGATTTTTATAGATTCAGGTTCTTCAGCATCTCAAGGACCGTGCGGACCGGCAGTCCGACTATATTGAAATAATCCCCTTCCCATTTATGGACCCAAGTTCGTCCAGTCCCCTCGATGTTGTAAGCCCCGGCCTTATCGTAAGGTTCGGCGGAATTTAAATAATCCGCGATGCTCTTGAGTGAAAACGGTTTGAAATAAACCTTGGTTTTTTCAACCCTGGTTCGAATTCGCTTGTCCCCCGGCACCGCCAGCGCAACGCCAGTCCAAACCTCATGCGGTCTGCCCTGTAAACTCATCAACATGGCGGCGGCCTGGCGGCGGTTTTGGGGCTTACCGAAAATCCGGCCGCAGCTGAAAA
This sequence comes from uncultured bacterium, assembly GCA_964531065.1. Classification (GTDB taxonomy): domain Bacteria; phylum Oederibacteriota; class Muellerivitia; order Muellerivitales; family Muellerivitaceae; genus PALSA-1180. Next base: position 6,662 of record CAZHFP010000021.1, on the reverse strand, counting down.
CAACCGTATCGGCCCCCAAAACAAAATGTCCGGGAAATTTCGCCGAAACGGACCGGGCTTTTTCCTGTGCCAGGCGCCGGACCAAATCCCGGGGAGGTTCCCCTCTTTTCCGCTTCTCAACGACGCCCAAAGGCTTCACAACGCGGAAATCAACGCCGATAAATTTGAGTATTTTTCTACGGCGGGGCGATTGGGAGGCCAACAAAAGCGAGGGTTTCACTTTATTTCGAGTAATAAAGGCCCGTGATCATTCCGATCACGCCGAAAAGACTCACCAAAATCTTGAATCCCAATGTCAGGACGATGATCCTTAAATTCAGGACCAGGGGCGGATCAATCCCCAGGGAAAAACCCCGGGTGAACAGGTCATGGAAAAAACCAGCCGGCACCATCAGACCCAGAAGCTCTCCCAGATAACCGCCCAAGATTCCCCCCAATACCATTATCAATAATGTCGCGCCAGCGCTTTTGGACATGGCAGGCTCCTAATGAATTTTATGGTCGCTGGGGGTGGAGACTAAAATCTGCAGTTTTCGGATGGCTTCCTGCGCCGCCGTCTGTTCCGCTTCTTTTTTGTTTTTCCCGATACCGGTGGCGATGGTTTTTCCATTCACTACGCAGGAAGTCTCGAAATTTCGGTTGTGGTCGGGGCCCCATTCGCGGATGATTTCGTAATGGGGCGCCAATTTCTGGGTTTTCTGGTAATGCTCTTGGAGCAGGGTTTTATAATCCTTTTCCATCCGGCCGGTGAAAACATGGCCCACATCTTCCCGTAAAAAACTCAAGATGAGTTTCCGGGACGCTTCGAGTCCGCCCACTAAATAAACAGCCCCAATGACCGCCTCTAAGGCGTCCGCCAAAAGCCCCGGCCTTACCCTTCCGCCGGATTTTTCCTCGCCCTTCCCCAAAAGAAGAAACTCGCCCAAATTCAACCCCTTGGCCTTTTCACTTAAAACCTGGGCGCTGACGATGACGCTTTTAACTTTGGAAAGCCCCCCCTCGGTGACCCCGGGATAGGTTTCAAAAACATATTGGCTGATGACCAGCCCTAACACCGAATCCCCCAGAAACTCCAGTTTCTCGTTGTTATAGCTGGGATTCATTTTTCGTTCGTGGGTGTAGGACTTGTGGGTGAGGGCCTCATTCAAGAATTGGCCGTCCCCCAAAGGAACTTGGAGGGATTTGGAAAAGCGCTTCAATTCGTCAAGCCGAGGTTTATCCAGAACGACGACCGTCTTGGGAATATTTTGCTTTTTAGCTATTAAATTTTTGAACAATGAGAGAGACATTGTGCCCGCCGAATCCCAAGGAATTGGAAAGACAAACATTGACCGGCATGACCCGCTTTTGATTGGGAATATAGTCCAAATCGCATTCCGGATCGGGAAATTCTTGGTTGATGGTCGGGGGCAGAACACCTTCTTGAATTGCCATGACACAGGCCACGAACTCGATTCCGCCGGCCGCGCCGAGCAAATGGCCCGTGGTGGATTTCGTCGAGGAAATGGCGACCTTCTTCGCGTGTTCCTGAAATACAGTTTTGATGGCCATCGTCTCGAACTTATCGTTATAGGGCGTAGAAGTTCCGTGGGCGTTGATGTAATTGACCGCCGCGGGGGTCAGTTTCGCGTCTTTCAAAGCCAGCGCCATGGCCCGGGCCGCGCCTTCCCCGTTTTCAGCGGGCGTGGTCATGTGATAGGCGTCAGAAGTCATGCCGTACCCGGTGATCTCGGCGTAGATGCGGGCGCCGCGGGCTTGGGCGTGTTCTAAGGATTCCAAAACCACGATCCCCGCCCCCTCACCCATCACGAACCCACAGCGGTTTTTATCAAAAGGGCGGCTTCCCTGGGTGGGGTTGTCGTTGAAGTCCCTGCAAAGCGCGTGCATGTTGCTGAAACCGGCGTAGCCTAGCTCCGTAATGCAGGCTTCCGTGCCGCCGGCGATCACCACATCGGCTTCGCCTTTTTGAATCCAACGCATCGCTTCGCCAATACCGTGAGCGCCCGAGGCGCACGCAGAAACGGTGGCGGTATTCGGTCCCTGGGCTTGTAGGTAAATGGAGGTCATACCCGAGGCCATGTTGATGATCATCATGGGAATAAGGAACGGCGAAACCCGATCCGGCCCCTTCTCAATCAAGCGGGCGTGCTGCTCGACCAAAACAGGCAGACCGCCGATACCAGAGCCGATCAATACCCCGACCCGGGTTTTGTCTTCCTTCGACATATCCAATTTCGCGTCGGCGGCCGCTTGAAGACTGGCAGCCACGGCGAATTGGACGAAGTAGTCCATTTTTTTAACATCGCGTTTTTCAATGCCGAACTTGACCGGATCGAAGTCCTTGACCTCGCCGCCGATCTTGCTGGCTACCCGCGAGGGATCAAAACGGGTGACAATCCCTATCCCGCTTTTACCATCGCAGATGTTTTTGAAAAAGTCGTTTGGGTTATTTCCGTTGGGAGTGATGGCTCCCATGCCGGTGACGACAACTCGTTTCAAGGTTCCTCCCGAAATGGGTCGAAATTATTCCGAAGCTTTTGACTTGATGTAGGTAATGGCGTCGCCAACGGACTTGATTTTTTCGGCGTCTTCGTCGGGAATTTCCAGATCAAATTCTTCCTCAAACGCCATGACCAGCTCCACCGTATCCAGGGAATCGGCTCCGAGATCGTCGATAAAAGAAGCTTCCGGCTTGACTTGCTCGGCTTCCACTCCCAACTGGTCCACGATAATTTCCTTCACCTTGTCTTCAATGGCCATTGCTTTACCTCCGTTTAATTGATGCTTCATCATAGGCTAAAAACGAGCCTTTTCAACCTCTCCCCAAAAGCAGACTCTTATATCACCATTCCGCCATCAACGCAAATAACTTGTCCCGTAATATATCTTGAGTCTTCCGAGGCGAAAAATAAAACCGCGTGGGCAATATCACTGGTTTCCCCCAGCGTCCCCAGGGGAATTTCCTTTAACAGTTCTTCCTTCACTTTGTCGCCCAGAGCGTCGGTCATGTCCGTTTGAATGAACCCGGGCGCGATGGCGTTGCAGGTGATATTGCGGCTGGCGAATTCTCTGGCGGTGGTCTTGGTCAAGCCGATCATTCCCGCTTTGCTGGCGGCATAATTGGCCTGGCCCGCGTTGCCCCTCACCCCGACAATAGAGGTGATGTTGATGATTCTTCCCTGCCTGGCCTTCATCATGGATTTCACGAAAAATTTCGTCATCAAAAACGCGCCTTTTAAATTAATCGAGAGGACATCATCCCATTCCTGTTCGCTCATACGGAGCATCAGGTTGTCTTTAGTGATGCCCGCGTTGTTGACGAGAATATCCACCTTGCCGAAGGCCTCCAGAACGGCCTTGGAGAAAGCCTCCACCTCCGCGGATTTGGATACATCAACTTTAAGTGCTAAGCACTTAACGCCCAGCTTCACAATTTCCTCCGCCGCTTCTTTCAGCGTAGCCTCATTGGTGCCGCAAAGGGCGACCGAGGCCCCCTCGGCGGCGATCTTCAAGGCGACAGCCTTGCCAATGCCCCGGTTGCCCCCGGTGACGACCGCGACCTTGTCTTTTAATTTCATTTCGCCTCGCAAACAGCTTGGATTGACGCGGCGTCTCCCGCGTTAAAAATCTGGGCATCCTTTGAAATCTTTTTGATGAGGCCGTTCAGCACTTTTCCCGGACCCACTTCCACGAAAGAAGTAAAATCATCTTGGCCCATCTTCTCAATGACTTTAATCCATTGCACCGGTGCCATCAGCTGTCGCACCAGACTTTGCTTGATTTGGTTAACGTCTTTCATCTCCACGGCGTCAATATCCGAATAGTAAATCGTCTTCGGCGGAGAAAAGGAAACGCCTTCCAGAGCCAGGGATAATCCCTCGGCCGCTTGTTTCATGAGCGAACTATGGAAGGGGCCGCTGACCGGAAGTTCCATGGCCCTTTTCGCGCCCAGTTCTTTTGCCTTCTCACAAGCCGCCGTTACCGCGGCCTTTTCTCCCGATATCACAATTTGTCCCGGGCAATTCACGTTGGCCGGCTCCACCACGCCCAGCGAAGAAGCCTCCCGGCAGGCTTGAGCGACCTTGTCTTCGTCCAGATTCAGGATGACCGCCATGGTTCCCTTGCCCCGGCCCGCCTCCTCCATCAATTCGCCCCGGCGCCGCACCAGCTTCACCGCATCCTCAAAGATTAAAACTTCCGCCGCGACCAGCGCCGTATAGGCCCCTAAACTATGGCCCGCGACCGCTTGAAAGGCGAAGCTTTCTTTTTTTAAGACCGCCAGGGCCGCGATGGAAGCTGTTAAAAGGGCCGGCTGGGTAACGGTTGTTTTTTTAAGATCTTCTTCCGGACCCTCGAAACAAATCTTGGAAATGGAAAAACCCAAGGCCGCGTCAGCTTTTTCAAAAATTTGCCGGCTTTCCGGATAGGCTTCCGCCAAATCTTTTCCCATTCCGACAAATTGGGAGCCTTGACCGGGAAATACGAGAGCTCTTTTCATTGAGTTACCACCTCACTAAGGCCGAGGCATAGGTTGTCCCGGCGCCCACGGCGACCAATACGACGTAGTCGCCTTTTTTCAGCCTATCTTTTCCTATGGCCTCGTCCATGGCCAAAATAATGGAAGCGGCCGAAGTGTTGCCCATTTTTCCCACGGCGACATAAAGCTTGCTCTCGGGGATGCCGAGCCGTTCGCCAACGGCTTGAATAATACGGAGATTCGCCTGATGCGGGATAACCATGGATATCTGGTCCAGCGTCAGCCCCGCGTCCTTGGTTACCTTGAGCGCGGCATCGGCCATGACCTTCACGCCGATCTTGAAGATTTCCTTCCCCTGCATTTTCAGGAAATGGAGGCCGCCTTGCAGGGAGTCCGCCGAGGTTGGATTTTTAGAACCCCCGCCGGGTATTTTCAAAAGATCCGCTTCCAAACCATTGGCCGCCATAAAAGTTGAGATCACTTCATGTCCGTCCGCTTTCACGGGGCCGATCACCGCGGCGCCCGCTCCATCCCCAAAAAGGACGCAAGTCGTCCGGTCTTTCCAATCCACGAAAGCGCTGAGTTTTTCAGCGCCGATTAAAAGGACATGTTTATAAAGACCGCTTTCCACAAAAGATTTCGCGACCGCCAAACCGTAAACAAAACCCGAGCAGGCCGCCGATAAATCAAAGGCCGCGGCTTGAGGCGCTCCCAGTTTGGCTTGAACCAGACAGGCCGTTGAGGGGGTAGGCATATCCGGAGTGATCGTACTGACGATTATCAAATCCAAATCGGCGGCTTTTATTCCAGCCTTTTGAAGGGCCTTTTTACCGGCTTCCGCCGCCATGTCGGAAGTGGATTCTCCGGGAGCCGCGATGTGGCGCTCGTGGATTCCGGTGCGGGTCACAATCCATTCATCGGTCGTCTCGACTACCTTTTCCATCTCTTTATTGGTCATGATCCGCTCGGGCAGATAGGACCCTGTCCCTAAAAAACCAGCGTGGATTTTATCGCTCACAGGATCTCCCGACTTGTTAAGGTTTGGTTTCCGGCTTATCCGTCACTTGCCCATGGTCGTTGATTTGTTTGCGCAGGACGCCGTTCATGTCATGAACAACACACCGCACCGCCATGCGGATGGCGTTTTTAATGGCGTAGGCGTTGGACTTGCCGTGGGAAATAAGGCTCAGTCCATCGATGCCCAGCAAGGGCGCTCCGCCGTATTCCCGCCAGTCCACGTGTTTTTTGAACCGCTTGAAAGCCGGCCGGGCGATGAGCCCCCCGATCAGGGTGATCAAATTGGATTTAATCTCACGGCTCAGGCCGTTCATGACCAGTTCGCCTACGCCCTCAATAGCCTTCAAGGCCACGTTCCCCACGAAGCCGTCGCAAACCGTCACGTCGCAGTTGCCGTTGACGATATCCCGGCCTTCCACATTGCCGATGTAATTAAGCGGCACTTTTTTCAGAAGAACCTGGGTTTCGAAAACCAGTTCATTCCCCTTGGTTTCCTCCTCGCCAATGGACAAAAGCCCTACCCGGGGGCTTTTGAAATCCAGAACAGTCCGGGCCAGAACATCGCCCATGAGGGCGAACTGGAGCAGATGCTTAGCTTTGCAATCGACGTTGGCGCCGGCATCCACCAAAACCGAAACGCCGTTGATGCTGGGTACCATCGTGACGATCGCGGGTCGCAAAACCCCGTCGATTCGGCCGCACATCATCAGGGCCGCGGCCATGGTCGCGCCCGAGTTGCCGGCGGAAACCGCTGCCGCGACCTCGCCATGCTTGACCAGCCCGGCGCAGCGGACAACGGAAGAATCCCTTTTTTGCTTGCAGGCCTGGGCCGGGCTCTCCCCCATTTCCACGACTTCGCGGGCGTCCACAATGGAAATGGACTTCGCCGGATAGGGGCCGGCATCGGAGAGTTCTTTCTCGATCGCTTCTTTTTTACCGACGAGGACTATTTCGAGGTCTTGGGAAGCCATGCCCAAAACTTCCGCGTCACGAACGGCAAGCACGGCCCCTAGGACTATTTCCCGGGGGGCGTCATCTCCGCCCATCGCGTCGAGAGCTATTTTCATGATTTGAGAATGTTAGGCAATTTCCACGGCTACAACTTCTTTACCTTTGTAGTAGCCGCAGGTGGGACATACCCGGTGGGGTCTTTTCGCGCTTTTGCACT
>CAZHFP010000020.1:12428-26869 GCA_964531065.1 uncultured bacterium | reverse complement strand
AAGATAATCCAATATTTTTTGAAAACCCGGATCTTCTTCCTTTAACGGCTTCATCCCAGCATCCTTAACCCCGGCTCCAACGCTTTCTTACGGTTGATAAAAAGCCTCGAGACCGGTTTTGATCGGGTCTTGGCTGGAAACGATCTGCGCCATGGAGCAATCCGCCCCCGCGTAAAATACCTGGGCCACCCCCCGCGATTCGTGAACCGTTTCACCACCAAGAAATATATCGTCCTTGATCTGGAATTGTTGGCCCTCCACCACTCCTTTTTTACTTCCGGCGGTTAAAACAATAAATTCCGTTTGGCTGGCGGACTTGACGCTTCCATCCGCCATCGCCACGAAGCATTTCACGGGATGATCCGGGAGAACTTTCTTAACCTGTGCCTGTTTCCAGCGTTTGATCTCATCCTCGTAAAGCCTGACTTTATCCCCCGCCTTGTAGGAATAAAAAGATTGCTTGGTTTCAACTAAACAATGTCCCTTTTCAACCTCCAGAACCTTCACCACCGCCAAATTCCTTATCCAATAGCCGGAAAAACCCGAGCGGGCCTCTTCAACTTTGTTCATCATCCGATAGACCACCAGAAGATCGCCGATTTTAATCCCCTCCTGGCCGGAAGTTAATTCAACGAAGGTTTTATCTGAAGTTATAAATAACTTCTTTTCTCTGCCCGCCCCCAACACCCGTCCCACGGACGAAACCCTGGAATCGTCCAGAACCGTGAACCCGGCTTTTAAAAAATAATAAAACCCGATTTTCTGGCTTATTCGAACCCGGGCCGCCTTATTTTCAGCCTCCTCCGAGAGGGCCTCGGACGGGTTCTTGGCCGGTTGTGAAACCGAGGGAGCGGGAGTCGACCCGGGGGCAGCGTCGTCGTCATCAACCTCAACCGTCACCGAACCCACCCGGGTCGCTCCGGCCAGGACGAAAATTGAAACCATGAAAATCGCCGCTCCAAACCGCTTGATTGAATCAATGAACATAATTCACCTCATCCAAAAGTTTTTTAGCCTTAGTTCCCCAATCTCCCTCAGTCGAGTACTGATTAACCACAATTTCAAGATAAGGAATCGCCTGCTTTCGGAGAGCGACGATATTGGAAGCGTCCGATTTTATTTCACCGGAATAATACATCGCGGGCGCGCACAAATCCGATTTTTCCGGGTATTGATCGTACAACTTTTGATAGATGGCGATGGCCGTGTCCCCATCCCCCATGATATTGCACCACCGTCCGGCCCGATAGAGGACCAGGGGAGCGTCCGGATCTTTCGGATTATCTTTCACCCAATTCACGGCTTGGTCGGCGAGAATAGAACTATTGAGGACTAAAATAAAAATAGCGATTAAGGCTAGCGCCCCATAAATTATTTTTTTCAATGTCGCTCCTCTTTCGGATAACCACGCTAAAACAATTAGCTAATTTTTGAAAAGATACCGCTCAAGGTGTTCTTTTTAATCTTCGCTTCTTCAATTTTCTTTTGGGCCCGTTCGTTGGCCGGATCGATTTCCAAAATCTTCTCCCAAACCCGGACCGCTTGATCCATATCGTTCTGCTCGAAAAATTGCTTCCCTTCGGCGTAATATTTTTCCACCGCCTGAAGCACGGAAGCCTTCAAAGCCGCCAATTGCCTGACCACTTCGGGATGTCCGGGCGAAAGCCTCAAAACCTTCGTGTATTCCCTTTGGGCCGTCGCCAAATCTCCCGATTGTTGGGCGCTCCAGGCCCCTTGATAGATTTCATTGATCTGCTGTTCAAGCATTTGATTTGATTTCTGTAAATAAGCGTTCAAATAGGCGTTGCCATCGGCCTTCGATAGCGCTTTTTTAAAAAATTCCATGGCGGTCTGGAAATCGCTTCGAACATAGCTCCGAACCCCTTGCTCAAACAAATTTAAAATGGGTTCCTTTTCGGGATTAGACTCTAATCCCTCCACCCCAAACGAAAGAAGCTTGGTGACTCCCTGTTGGAGGTAGCGGGAAACATCCTCCATGTCCGAATTTAAATCGAAAGCTTTATTCCATGCGACCAAGGCCCCCAATAAATCACCGGCCTTGTACAATTCAATCGCCGATTGGTTGAAGGAATCCGCTTTGGCTTTCGCCTGTTCCTTCTGGAGATTTGTCTTCAGGTCCCTCTGTAGGACCCGGACCTGTTCATTTTGCGGATCCAAGACCAAAGCCTGATTCACCTGAGCCAGCGCGTTGGTGATGTCATTTTGCTGCTGAAGCGAAAGAGCGTTTTGGTACAGCTCTCTCGCCTTAGTCCGGTTATCCAGCTCTTCCTGGATGGATTTGATATAAGCCTGCGCCTGTTTATTGTCCGGATCGCTTTCCAGGACCTTTTGAAATTCCATAATGGCCGCCTGGTGTTTTCCTTCCCGGTACATCTGAAGCGCCGTCTTAATGGCCGAGGAGGAATCTTTTTTCTTTTCAGTTTTATCTTCCATTTCCCTTAATCGGGCCATGAGCGTATTTCCCTCTTTATGGTCAGGAACTTCCTGGAGCACCCGCTTCAACTCAGCCCGCGCCTCGTCATACCGGCGCTTTTCGTAATATTCCTGAGCCCGCTTCAGCCAACCCGACACCCTGTCTTTTTGCTGGGCCGTTTCCATTTGCGAAATAAGGGACTGGGCCGAAGCCCGGGAAGAAGAGATACCCTTGAGGCCCAAATCGATCTCGCTGGGTGAGTTGGCCTGCTCCATCGCGCTTTCACGGGTGATCAACCCCTTGCGCACCAGTTCGATCAGGGATTGGTCAAAGGTCTGCATGCCGTATTGGCTGTGGCCTTCGGCGATGAAGCCGCGGATATGGCTGATCTTGCCCTCAGCGATGAGGGACTTGATGGTGGGAGTGGCGATCATGATCTCCGCCGCCGGCACAACCCCGACTCCGTCCGCCTTGCTGACCAACCGCTGGGAAATAACCGCCCGCATCGTATTGGAAAGCTGAATGCGGATCTGGTTCTGTTGGGCCGGCGGGAAAAAGTCGAGAATGCGCTCCATCGTCTGAACCGTGTCCATCGTATGGAGGGTGGATAAAACCAAATGGCCTGTTTCCGCGGCGGAAATCGCGGCGGAAACCGTCTCCACATCCCGCATTTCACCGATCAGGATGATATCCGGGTCCTGCCGCAAAACATACTTCAGGGCGGACTTGAAACTTTCCGTGTCTAACCCAACTTCCCTTTGGGTAATGCTGGATTTTTTATCCTGATGCACAAACTCAATGGGGTCTTCCACGGTCACAATGTGGGCGGCCCGGTTCAGATTCATTTCGTTAATCAAGGCGGCGAGGGTGGTGGATTTTCCTGATCCCGTGATGCCCGTCACCAAGATAAGGCCCCGCTGCTCCATGGCGATCTGCTTCAAAATCGCCGTGGGCATGTTAATGTCTTCAATTTTGGGAATATGCTGGGGGATGACCCGCATGATGATCTCGGGCAGACCCCTCTGCCACATAGCGTTGGTTCGAAACCGGGCCAGTCCCTCCACAGCGTAAGCCAAATCGACTTCACGGTGGTCTTCAAAAAATGTTTTTTGCTGTTTTTCATCCATCAAAAAGGAAGCCACTTCGGCCAATTCCTGCGGGGTTAGGGGGGTTTCACTCTGGGGGGTCAGGTCGCCGTCAATGCGGAAAAGTGGCGGGGCGCCGGCTTTCATGTGAACGTCCGAAGCCTTCTTTTCCACCATGGAAACAAGAACTTGTTGGAGATCCATTCCGACTCCCGTAAGCGTGTAAAAGCGTGGTTAGCAGCGAGGCTATTATAGCAATAGGAAGGGGGGAAAAACCCACTATTTTATGGCGGGCGAAGCCCCCCGAACCCCGGAGAGGCTCTCCAAAAAATGGGCGGATAAATAATGCTCTTCTGCGTAATAGCGGTATATTTGTCGGGTTGAAAAATCAATCCCCTCCGCCAAATCTGGATCGGCGAGTCCCCGAAACCTTTGGTGGTCCAGAAGCATCACGGACCGTCCGGCCCACTCGACAGCTTTAGGCTCCGCCAAGCTCCAGGCATAGGCCAGACCCATCGGGGTCCAATGCCCGGGGACCTTTTCAAAGCTTTCCCCCAAAAATTCCTGTCCCAGGGAATAATAAAGCGGATGGTTGTTGGATTGTTCCGTGAGAATTTTTAACCGATCGATGAATAACGGACTCACGTCAAGAGCTCGTTGAAGCTCCCCGGACCGGTCGGCTAAATGCTTCCATCCCCATCCATGATAAAGAAAAATAGAAGGCTCAAAGATCACATCCGGCCTCAAGCCCCGGACATATTGCTCGTACCAAACCGACATCACGTAATGATCGCCGTCGGCCAGCAAAAGGGCGTTCTTTGGTTCCCCCATTAAAACATTGGTCCCGAAATCCTCCGCCAAAGTATAGCGGCTCCGATCCTCAGTCTGAAAAATTTTAACCATCCAAATCAGCGCTCCCGCCGACATCAGCAGCAAAAAAATCCATTGAACTATCCGTTTTCGAGAGACCCTTTCCAAAAACCAAGTCAGGCCCGCGAAACCCAGGATCACCGCCACTCCCGAAAGGGAGACCAGATAAACGGGAACTAGATATTGGTTTCGTTCCTCGTGGACCATTCCCACCGCGAAAAAAATTGGGAGTGATAATAAAAGAAGCGAGAACAAAAATTCTCGTTCCTTCTTCCAAAGCACCCCTACCCCCGCGGCGGCGAACAAGAAAAATCCAGGGAGCCAATCCATGACGGCCGTTTTAAAAATCCATTGGGCCGAATGAAAATAAAATGAAAGGGGCTGAACCCAATTTTCCGATCCCCTCACTAACTGCCGGGACACCACCCAATAAAATCCTTGAAAGGTCGTCGGAAGTCCCCAATAGGGCTGGCATCCGGATAAAGCCCGCAGGGGCAGGTAAAGATAAAGGGAAAGTCCCAGAATGGCGAATGACGCGGCCAAAGCCGCGGACTTGAGCCGTGTCCGAGGCTTCATTTTTCCAGTCCAATAAAATAAAAAAGGAAGGCATAAAATCTGGGTCTGCCAATGGTTGGCCATTCCCATCGCCCACAAAAACCACCCCAAAAAAATAAAACGGGAGGAGCTCTTCCCCAACGAACTCGCCCAGGACAGAAATGAAACGAACAAAAGCGTCATCAGATAAACACAGCCTTTGGCGGTCAAGCTCTGTGAAAAGACACACCGAGAAGCGGTGAAAACAACCGCCATCAACCCCAATCCCAGTTCCAACCGCATTTTATCCAAACCCAAAAACCGGTTGCAGGACCGGCAGCATTCCAAAATTAAAAAAAGAGAACCAAGGGCCAGAAGCTCCGCCAGAAGGTTGAAACGAAAGGCTGGAGTTCCTACCGGAAGGAACAGAAAAAGATGGCCCGCCAGATTGAGCAACGGATATCCAGGAGGATGGGGCAGCCCCAAACGGTAAGCCGCCGCCACCATTTCCCCGCTGTCATCGGACATCAACCCGAGGTTTTGGGCCAACAGTAAAACTTCCCATAAAAAAAGGAAAAAACAGGGCCAGAGCCAAAAGGACGCGCTCCAACGCCTAGCCATTATTTTCTCCCGATTCAATCTCATCCCCGATCCGTCCTTTCAACCTTAACTCTCCAACGCTACTTTACTTATTGAGAAGTTTCCATAACTCCACTTGAGCTTCCTTGTTTTCAGGATTCACGCCCAAGACGGCGCGGAAAGCTTCCTCGGCCTTGATCCGGTTCCCCATCCGGGACATCAGGCGGCCCATCGTTAATTGCGCTTCAATTTGTTTTGGATTGAGCTGCACGGAAGATTCCAAAAGAGCCTTGGATTCCTGGGCCCTCCCCTGTCGGTTATAAATAATGGAAAGCTGATATTGGGCGTCGGCCAATTCCGAATTTAACCGGATCATTTCATCCAGCAGCGTCACACTCTTGGATTCGTCCTTATTTTTTTGAGCTTGCTCCAGTCCGCTCATTAGATCACTAATTCTTTTCGGGTGATCTTTGATGGTTTTCTCAAATTCCAACTGGGCGGCCTCTAAAATTTTCTGTTGGGAATACATCTGAGCGAGAAGCGATTGGGGTTCGGCATAGGAAGGATCCAATTTTAAGGCCCGATCAAAGGCTTGAATGGAGGCCATATAAAGGCCTTGGTCCATCATTTTTTTGCCTAAATCGTTAAAACCAGCCACATACCGCGAAAGATAATGGGCTGAAGCCGCGTCCAGCGCCCCATCTTTCTTCGGCAAGGCGGATAAATCAAAACGGTATTGGACGCCCTCGGAATCCTCCGGCGAAAATGAACTTCCCTCAAACTCCTGGGTCAAAACCGTGGGAAAGGACTTGGGTTCCTTCCAATCTCCCGGAAGGGACGAAACCGCCCAATGGACCGCCCAGTGGTCCCGGTTATTAAGAACAAGACTCTTCAGCGAGCCTTCGGGCGATCCCAAGAGACCTGAAAACAATACCTCCGGAGCCGATTCTACACATTGGGCGACATACCATTTTTGGTTCAAATACCTCTTTTCAAGAATCACCGCCCCCAAGGACAGGGGTTCAATGATCCTCGCTTCCAAACAAGCCTCCGCCTCAAAAGGATCATCGCAAACCAAGAGGGACCGGCCGGCGGCGGCTTGAAGCAGATTCATGGCATGCTGCTCGGGAAAATAATACTGACTGCGGAAATAATGCTGGCCCGGAAGGGCCGCTAGGCTGATCCCCAGGATCAAGACCGCACCCACCGCGCCCGACAATCGGACGCCCGAAAAGAAGGTCGCGTGTTTTTTTTCTTCCCCACGCTCCAGCAAGCGTAATGACATTTCCCCCAGGCCCACGAGAAAAGCCGGGGCCACGGAACCCAGCGTTTGCGATTCGGAGGAGAAAAAAAGGATTCCGCCCAACCCCGACAAAACCCAAACCCAAAAAGTTTGGGCCGGGTAAAAAGATCGGTTTCCGGCTTTCCATTTAAAATAATTTAAGATCCATAAAAAAACCGCCAAAACCACCAAACTCAGCGCCGCCCATCCCCCGGAAGCCAAAACATTTTCGAGCGACCAATCCCCCTCCATTTGAAAGGGCGTCTGAATTTTCCAGTTTTTAACCCACTCCCACCAGGGATACGATCCGCCCCACGACGGGAAAAATCGTCCCGTCCGGAAGACAATCCAAAGAAAAGGAGTCCACCCCATCAGGAGCGGGAAACTATAGCGTCCCCACCTTCGCCCCTCCACATCCCCACAGCCCCAATGAACCAGGAGCCCTAGGACTCCCCATAAGGGGTGAATGGTCCAGAGCAGTCCCTGCAAAAAATAAAGAGCGTTCCAGGGTCTTTCGTCCTGCGCCAAAAGTTTTTTTTGCCATAAAAAAATTAAGAGCCCCAGCGACGAGGGCAAACCCGAGGCCAGGGTGGCGACGTTCCAAAAAGGAAGGCTCACTCCCAGAAGCCAGCAAAAGCCCAGGCACAGAAATAGGTTCACCGCGCTCTTGTTCTTGAGAGACTGGTAAAACCCCGCCATCGTCCAATAGAGCGCCGCCGCCAAAACGATGCTGGAAAGTTCCGGAAGTATGGAATATTGCCGTTGAGGAAAAATAAAACAAACGGCCTGCCCCAGCAAATAACTCAAAGGCGACCAGGAGGGTTCCCCGACGGCTCCGGCGTGAACGGAAAGCCAAAAGGCCGGATCCTTTCCCCAAAAAAACATGGGAAGCCGGGTCTGAAGGTAAAGCCCTAAAAGCGGACCGGCGGCCAAAAACCCCAGCGCGAAGGCGGCAGCGGAAAATCGAAATATTTTTAATAGTCCCCAACCCACGCCCAAAAATAAAAAGGAGGCGCAAATCACCAAGGCGCCCTTGTCCATTTGCCCCTGACGGAAAAGATTCCAACCCCAGAGGCTTAAAGCCAACCCAAACCAGAAGAGGAAAACCCGGAGTCTGCGGCGGGCAACTTCCCTTATCCTGGCGTCTTCCTCGGCGGCAATGTCCTCGATATTACGCATGATTTTTTTTCCAAATAAGGGACAGTCCTGTCAAAGTAAGATCCGGTTCAATGCGTTTGAAGAGACGCGAATCCTTAAAGGCTCCGCACCACCCCCCTGTGGCGATCGCCGGGGCGTTCTTTCCCATTTCTTTCCGGATTTTCAAAAGTAATTCGCGGGTGGTCCCTACCGCTCCGTGATAAATCCCCGACCGAACCGCTTCCTCAGTGGTTTGCCCGATGGCGATTTTGGCCTTTTCGAATTTCACCAGGGGGATTTTTGCCGTGAAATCATGCAGGGCCCTGAGGGAAATCCCCAGTCCCGGCAGAATCGCCCCGCCGCAATAGTCGCCTTTCCCATTGACCACGTCAAAAGTAGTCCCCGTTCCATAATCCACCACAATAACCGGCGCGCCGAACATCGCCTTGGCGGCGACGGCATTGGCCAACCGGTCGGCGCCGACTTGTGAAGGTTTTTTGACGCTGACCCCGATTCCCAGCCTGCCGCCGGCCCTCACCCAGAGGGGCTTCCGGCCAAAAAATTTTTGAAGGGAGTGTCGAACCGCCCTATCCACCGGCGGCACCACACTGGCGACAATGATTCCTTCGGCCGCAGACGCTTGGCGTAAAGCTCTGCCCCAGGCCATGGTTCCCGCCGGGGAAAAAAGACGTCGGGTGGGCACAATGAATCGTTTCCGAACCTTGGTTTTCACCATTAAGGCGGCGACGGTGCGCGTGTTGCCGATTAAAACCGCCCAGATCATTCGCTTTTCTCCGAAAAGAATTAGGAATGAGTCATTAGGAGTTAGGAATGAACGTCTTTTAAAGAGTCTAAAAGATATTCGCCTAAAATTCCAAATTCCTCGTTCCTAATTCCTAATTTATTTTCAGCAGTTGTACGTCTCCCGACAGCACTCTTTCAACTGTGCCCGCATCCGTTCGAACCAGCAACGCTCCTTGTTCATCCACATCGACGACCTGACCGTAAAAAAAACGGTGCCCCTGGGTGACCTTAACCTGCCGCCCCAAAGTTTCTGATCTTTTCCGCCATTCGGCAAGAACTTTGGGAAAACGCCGCTGGCTAACCCAGCCGTAGGTTTCCTCCAAATGAAGCAGCACTGATTGGAAAAAACGGACCCGGTCGATTTTTCTGCCCGAAACCCGATAGAGGCTGGTCGCGATACCTTTTAGGTCCCCGGGAAAGTCCCCGGCCCCGTGGTTAATATTGATCCCCACGCCCAAAACCACCGAAGCTATCTTATCTTTTTTAGGACCTAATTCCGTCAAAATGCCGCAAACTTTTTTTCCTTTCAGAAGTAAATCATTAGGCCATTTAATCCTGGGGTGGAACCTGTACTCCTCAAGGGTTTTCGCAACCGCCACCGCCGCCGCGAGGGTGATTTCAGAAAGCTCATCGGGCTTTAACTTTGGCCGGAGGAGGATCGAAAAAGACAACGATTTTCCCGCGGCCGAACTCCAGCTCCGTCCCTGCCTTCCCCGGCCCTGGGTCTGGGTTTCGGCAAGAACTACCATTCCTTCCGGGGCTCCCTCTTCCGCCAGTTTCAGGACCACGTCATTGGTGGATCCTGTTTTTTCCAGGCAAAGGATGGAACGACCGAACGACTTGGTGGTTAAACCCTTTAGGATGGCCTCGGCGTTAAGACGTTTCAAAAAGGATAAAACTCAAGGGAAAAATCAACGGCCGGCGCCGAATGGGTCAAGGAGCCGGAGGAAAAACGATCGACGGGAAGCTTGGAATATTTTCCGATATTTTTCAGGGTCAATCCGCCGGAGGTTTCCACCTGCAGCTTGCCTTTCACCAACCCAAGGATATCGTTAAAAATCCTCGGGTCCGCGTTATCCACCAAAAGAATATCCGCCCCCGCCCGCAGGGCTTCCGAAGCCTGTGTAAAATTTTCAACTTCAACCTCAATAAACTCACCGGCGCCGTATTTTTTTCGGGCCGCCTTCACGCAGGCAAAAACACCGCCCCCCAGCCTTAGATGATTGTCTTTAATCAGGACATGGCCCGCCAGGTTGAAACGGTGATTTTTCCCGCCTCCGACCCGGACCGCGTAGCGCTCCAGAACCCGTAAAAGCGGTGTGGTCTTCCGAGTATCGTAGATCCGGGAGCCCTTCACTTCCTCGGCAAACTGCCGGGTGAGGGTCGCCACACCGGATAAGCGGCTTAAAAGATTCAAGGCGACCCTTTCACCCGACAAAAGGGCGGCGGCCGGCCCTTCCAGCTTAGCCACGATCATTCCCGGGCGGACTTTATCCCCTTCTTTTTTAAGAGACTTCAATCGGAAGCGTTTATCCAAGATTTTAAAAACTTCGGTAAAAATGGGAAGACCCGCTAAGACGCCGGCCGACTTCGCGAGCAGTTCTCCCCGTGCCTTAACCTTGCGCCCAATAACGGCGTTGGTCGTCCGGTCATTCCAAGCGCCGTCTTCTTTTAGGGCTTGCCGGAGGAGGGAGTGGAGCGGTCGGATATCAAAGGGCTGGTTCATTAATTTAGTTTTCGAGAAATTTCAAATTATGGTCAATGCTGGTAATTTTATCCTTGGCTTCCTGGGCTTTGGCTTTTTCCGCTTCCACCAATTCCACCGGGGCGTTCTTCACGAATTGCTCGTTCGCCAATTTCCCCTGGATGCTTTGGATGTACTTGCCGAGCTTCTCCCGTTCTTTTTGCTGTTTGGCCGCCTCCGCCTTGAGATCAATCAATCCTTCCAAGTGCAGGTAGATTTCTCCGCCGGTCACAACGGCGAGGGCCGTTTTCGGAGGCCGGCCGGCCGTCTCTCCCCATTCACTCACGCGGCAGAGGGATTTGATTAAAAGAATTTGACGGGAATCAGCCGCGAACTTGACGCCGTCCCCTTTGGCCGAAACTTTCACCAGGGCCGCCGGCGACACATTCAATTCACTCCGGCTAGTGCGGATGGCCGTCACGGCCTCCCGCAGAAACTCGAATTCCTTAACCGCCTTCTCATCCACTGGATAATCCCGAGGCTCCGGCCAGGAGGATGCCATGATGCTTTCGGTCCGGCCGGGAAGCTTATGCCACAATTCCTCCGTCACGAAAGGCATGACCGGGTGCAAAAGCTTCAAAACTCCGTCCAGCACCGTGACCACTACCGAGGCGGCGATTTTTTTCTCCGCCGCATTGGCTTCTAAATAAAGGCGCGGTTTGAGGCACTCCAAATACCAATCGCAAACCTCATTCCAAAGAAAGCGGTAGAGGGTCTGGGAAAATTCCGCCACCCGGTATTTTTCGTAATCGGCGGTGACTTCGGCGGTGACCTGGGACAGGCGGGTCAATATCCATTTGTCTTCCAGTTTTAACCCGGCCCAATCTTCCTTTTGAAGCGGCGCGACAACCGTGCCGTCGGATAAGCCCATCAGAACGAATCGGGTGGCGTTGTAAAGTTTGTTGACGAAGTTGCGGCAGGATTCCAGTTTTTGAGGTGTCAAGGCAACGTAGCGCTGTTTGGTTTCAATGGACGTTAACGTAAAGCGCAGGGCATCCGTGCCGTACTTATCGATCAAATCCAACGGATCCACCACATTTCCCTTAGACTTGCTCATCTTCTTTCCCTCGGCGTCGGCGACCAGGGCGTGCATATAAACTTCCTTAAAAGGGACCCCGCCCATGAACTTCAGGCCCAGCATCATCATGCGGGCAACCCAAAAAGGCAGAATGTCCCAACTGGTCACCAAAACCGAAGTCGGATAAAAAAGTTCCAGATCCTTCGTTTTCTCCGGCCATCCCATGGTGGAAAAAGGCCAAAGTCCTGAGGAAAACCAGGTGTCCAGCACGTCCGGATCCTGCTCAAACCGGCCGCCTTTACAGTTGGCGCAGGACTTCGGCGTTTCCTCCGCCGCCACTTGGGTCGAGCAGTCTTGGCAGGTATAAACCGGGATCCGGTGGCCCCACCAAAGCTGTCGGCTGATGCACCAATCATGGATATTCGCCAGCCACTTCTCAAATTCTCCCCGCCAAGCTTCCGGAACAAATTTTGTCTTTCCGTCAGCCACGGCCTGCAGGGCCTTTTCAGCCAGGGGTTTCATCCGCACAAACCATTGTTTCGAGAAATAGGGTTCCACCACCGTGCCGCAGCGGGAACAATGGCCCACATTGTGCTCGTGGGGCTCGACCTTCAGGAGAAATCCCCCCGCTTCCAGGTCCGCCACGATTTTTTTTCGAGCGTCCAAAACTTTCATTCCTTTGTAAACACCGGCGTTCTCATTTAAGGTTCCATCGGGGTTGAGGATATTGATCCGAGGCAATTGATGCCGGTTCCCCAAGGCAAAGTCGTTAAAGTCATGGGCGGGGGTGATCTTGACTACGCCGGTCCCAAAATCTTTATCGACATACTCATCATGAATAATGGGAATGCGCCGGTCTGCCAGAGGAACGGTGACGGATTTTCCGTCCAGCCCCGCGTAACGGTCGTCGTCGGGGTGAACGGCCACCGCCGTGTCCCCCAACAGGGTCTCAGGCCTGGTCGTGGCCACTTCCAAGCCGTCGGAAGGATCGTGCACAAAGGGGTAGCGGATGTGATAAAAATTTCCCTGGGTGGCCTTGTGTTCCACCTCAATATCGGACAAAGCCGTCTGACAGCGGGGACACCAGCTGATCAGGTAGTAGTCCTGGTAGATAAGCTTTTCATTGAACAAATCGATGAAAACCCGCTGGACGGCCCGGGATAATCCGGCGTCCATGGTAAACCGCTCGCGGGTCCAGTCGCAGGAACATCCCAATTTTCGAAGCTGACGCATGATGGTAGCGCCGTATTTTTCTTTCCATTCCCAAGTGCGCTGGATGAAGGCCTCCCGTCCCAGATCATGGCGAGTCTTGCCTTCCTTTTTCAATTCCCGCTCCACCACGTTTTGAGTGGCAATACCCGCGTGGTCGACGCCGGGCAACCAAAGCACGTTGTATCCCCGCATGCGCTTAAAACGGGCCATCAGGTCCTGGAGTGTGTTGTTGAGGGCGTGGCCGATGTGGAGGCTTCCCGTCACATTGGGCGGGGGTATGACCATAGAGAAGGGGGGCTTCTTTGAAACCTGCGAGGCCGTGAAAGCGCCGGATTTTTCCCAAATCTCGTACCAGCGGGCCTCCACATCCTTTGGCTCGTAGGCCGGGGGCAGTTCGGTTGTGGGCTTCTCTTTGTTTTCCATGTCTTTCCCTGTCCCTAATTGATTGGCGAACTGGCCGCGGCGGTTAAACCCGGCGCGTTGTTTTCGTTGGTTCCCAAGGCGTAGTGACCCATCAAGGTCGGCGCGTCTTGACCCTCCACAAGAATCTTCACTTGTTTTACCTCAAAAAAATTGCGGCTTAATACCTCGATGATTCCTTTGATAAAAGCCGTCTCCTCATAAAATCCAAAGCCTCCTGGTTTTACCTGGCTAACCGACAAATCCACCACCGCCACTCCCAGGGGAGTAAAATAAAATTCATTGAGTTCCATTCCTTCCGGTACGGGCACTTGGAATTTCCCGCTTCGGGGGCCTCTTAAAAAAGCCAGCACCGCCTGCTTCATTTGGTTGTAACGGCTTTTACTTTGCCGGATAACCGCCGTAATGTTGGTGGGCCGCCCCGATTCCATCTCCACAGCTTTCAGGAAAATGGTAACGGGCTTATCGCGCGGTTCATAAAGAGAGGAAGCGTTTAATTTCGGCGCCAGCGCGAGTTTCACCTCGGCCGAGCGTGAGCGGAATTTCAAAAGGGCCCCGCCCGCGGCGGCGAGAATCACCACCACTCCGATAAGTTTAATCACCGAAGAATTCTTCACGCTTTACCCTTGCTCTTTGTTTTCGGTCGTTCGTCTTTCCGCTGTTGCGAAGGACGGACAACGGACAGCGAACGACGGTTTCTAAGGCGCCAGCTGTAAATACTCGGATGTTCCCCTGACAACCTTTTCCGCGAAACCGGATAAATAATCCGAGTTTGAGAATTTCTTGATGTCCGAAGCGGAGGATAAAAACAAAGGCGTCAACACCACCGAGGGCAGGGTAAGGTAACGTAAGCTCTGGTGAGGCAGGCAGTAAATTCCACCTTCCGCCGACGGCGTTTCTCCGCCCAAACCCCTGCTGTCCGAAAGCGCGGAAAAGGCCGGCTCCATTCCCAAATTTTGGGCGATCGTTCGGGCTAATTTTAAACTGGCGTGGTATTGACTGAGTGAGACAAATCCCCATTTTTGGCTTTCGCCGGTTTCCGCCTGGTCAGCCTTGGAGGGAGGCTCAATGACGAGGCAGGGTCCCTTTTGCTCTCCGGTAAACTCCCGATCCGCATGGAGGATGATCGCGGCGGAAGCCTGGGACGTATTGATCAGCTCGCTTCGTTTTTCTTCTGCGACCGCCGTATCGCCTTTGCGAACAACCACCACCTCAAAACCCTTTTCCTCGAAGGCCTTTTGCAGAGCCTGGGCGATTTTAGTGTTCCAATCCTTTTCCACTTCCCGGCCGGACTTAACGCCGGAGTCGTTTCCCCCGTGGGC
>CAZHFP010000020.1:0-12328 GCA_964531065.1 uncultured bacterium | reverse complement strand
GGCGGCCGTGGACTTTACTTTTCTTGAAAAACTCCCATAGCCCGGAACTTGTCGTAGCGTTGGGCTTCGAGCGCCGCGGGGGATAACTCCAAAAGGGGTTTCAAGGTTTTTTCCAAGGCTTTCTTCAAATTCTGAGCGGCCTGGTCGTAATTCAAATGGGCTCCGCCTTCAGGCTCGGGAACGATGTCATCGATGATTTTAAAGGACAATAAGTCTGGTGCGGTCAGGCGGAGGACATCCGAAGCCTGCTGGATCATCTCCCGGTCATCCCACAGAATGGCCGCACAGCCTTCCGGCGAAATCACCGAGTAAATCGAGTTTTCCATCATCAGAACCTTGTTGGCAACCCCGATTCCCAAAGCGCCCCCGCTTCCACCTTCCCCGATGACCACGGCGATGACCGGAATCCGAAGTTTTGCCATTTCCAAAAGATTTTTCGCGATGGCTTCCGCCTGGCCCCGTTCCTCGGCTCCTAAGCCCGGGTAAGCGCCCGGGGTGTCGATAAAGGTAATAACGGGTTTTTTGAACTTCTCGGCCATTTTCATGACCCGCATGGCCTTCCGGTACCCTTCCGGGTGGGGCATGCCGAAGTTACGTTTGATGTTTTCCTTGGTGTCCCTTCCCTTTTGCTGGCCGATGACAACGACCGGCTGATCGTCCATATAAGCGAATCCACAGAGGGTCGCCTGATCATCCCCAAAGACGCGGTCCCCGTGAATTTCCGTGAAATCCTTGAAGATTTTTCCGATGTAATCCAGGGCAAAGGGGCGTTGGGGATGGCGGGCCAGCTGAACCCTTTTCCAAGAGGCCGAGGCGGCGGTTTCGGGTTTGGGGGACTTTCCGGTGTTCTTGACGGCTTTTTTAATGGGTGGCTTCAATGGGGAACCCTCTCCTTGAAAAATGAGGGCTTATTATACGCAGGGCGGGCAGGGTGCCGCAACGCTCAACTTGCGGGGAAAAACCCGTTAGTTTTGGAATTTTCGGGTCCGGCAAAAATCTAAAATTACATCTTGCAGCTCAAGCTGGCCCAGAGGGTTCGTCCGTCCTGTTCCAGCGTTTCCTGCGAAAGATAATTTGCCACCGGAAGTTTATACCGCGTGTCAAAAAGATTGTAAGCCGCCAAGTTAGCCTCAAGCCCGTCGGCAAACAAGCGCGCGGAGTAAAGCTTCAAATTAAAAAGGGCGAATTCATGGGTAAGCTCCCTTTCATCGCCGAGACTGGCGCCGTTGTATTGACACTCACCGGCAACGGAAAGGTTTTCGACAAAGAGCGGAACCTGAAGGCTCATTTTAGCCAATTGCTGGGGCGAATCAGGGATCCATAAACCCGTCACGTCATCCTGCGCCCTCTGCAAGGTGTAACTGACCCTGCCTTGAAAACCGTCGGGGCTTTGATATTGGTATTCCAAGTCAAGTCCGTCCGCCGAGGCCAGCCCGATATTTTGAAAAACCAGAAGGCCCTTGGAAGGATCCCGAACCTGATTGATGAGGTTTCTCGCGGAATAATGGAAAAGGGAGCAAGTGAACCGGTGGTGCTTCTCCAAAATTTGATCCAATTCCACCTCATAGGTCTGGATGGTCTCGGGCTTAAGTTCCGGATTAGCCTCTTGATAGACTTCGCCATCGTTATAGTAAAGTTCATAGTTATTAGGCGCGCGGAAAGCGCCGCCCGCCATAAATTTCAAAGTCGTGTTTTCAAAAGGATCCCAAATGAGAGCTCCCCGGGGAACCGCTTGACCACCGAAGGTCGAGTAATCATCAAAGCGCCCGCCTAGGTTTAAAATAACATGGGGAAAAAGTCTTATTTCATCTTGGGCGTAAAGAGCCCAGAGCGTTGACTGGCGTTGGTCTAATAAATGGGTCACTATGTCGTAATTGCCTTGAGTCTCCTCAAAGTTGTCCCTAAACTCGGCGCCCAAGGTAATTTTGTTTTGAGGCAGACTTTTGAGCGTCCATTGAATTTCCGATCCACACCATGCGCCGTTGCTGTAGTCGATATTGACCAGCCGGCTCGGCCCCTCTCCTGTAACGTAATTTCCCATGTAATTGGCGTAATCCAAAGAAGCTTTACCCGAAAGCTCCCAATCCTTGCCCTCCTGATGAAGGTAAACCAATTCGGCATAGCCCCGCTGGCCGCTGGTGTAGGTTCCCGAATCGTCAAAGGTGGTGTTGTAAACCCCCGTGGGAATAATTTTTTTCCGGTTATTATAGGCGCCCCGAATCGTCCAGTCGCCCAACCCCATCGAAAGATAGGCGTGCTGACTTTGTTCGGCGTCCACATTTTGGGCGATGCCGTTATTCGTCGCGGGATTATTAAACTCGGGATAATAAAGCGAAGCGTTTCCACCGCTGTCCACGAGGGAGCCTTGAAGGCTCCAGTGGAATCCGGAATCACTTTTGCCGCCGTAACGAATCTCTTCCTTGACTGTTTGAAGACTTCCTCCCGCCGAAGTGAGGATCAATCCCTCTTCCGCCTTTTTTTGGCGGGTGACCACATTGATGATTCCTAAAAACGCGCTGCTTCCGTAAAGCGAGGAAGCCGGCCCGCGGATGATCTCCACCCGGTCCACCATATCGATGTCCACCATGTCCGTCTGGCCCGTCAGGAAAGAATCATAAATGTTATCGTTGATGCGGTGGCCGTCCACCAGCATCAGGATGCGGGAGTTATATCCCCCCAGGCTCCCAAACCCCCGCATTCCGATATAGCTGTACTGGCGGTCGTTGGTGATGTAAAAATCCCGAACCGAACTTAAAAGATCATTCAGGGTCCGATAGCCTTGAGCGCGTATTTCTTTGGAGGTGATAATGCTGATGGAGGCCGGCGCCTCGGTTATTTTTTGATCCGATTTCGACGCCGCATAGACCACATCCACTTTGGAGAGGTCTTCCAATTGCAACAGGGTTAGGTCGCTGTCGGAACCCCCTGCCCCAGCCAAGTCAGGGCCCAACGAAAATAAAAGACAGGCGGATAACGCCAGGAAAAAAACCGGCCGCCGCGCGGCTTTTTCACCGGAAAATGTTTTAGTCACTGTTTTTCCCTCATTGGAAAATCATGAATGGGACCCCAATAGTCGCCTGATCAAGATAGATACTAATGTGAAAAGCAAAGCCTGTGCCAACTTTGTCTCGTATTTTTGCATATAAGTAGGAACGGCGCATGGGGATTAGGGGGTAAAAGTGACCCAACCAGAAATCTTACTCAAAACCAACAGCGACCATTTGAAAGGGCTAACAAGTTGAATTCCTCAAGGAACCTCAAACCAAACTACCGCCAGGGGCGGAAGAGAGATATTGATGGAAAAGGGTTGGCCGTGGGAGGGAATATATTCCGCATTTACTCCACCGTTGTTACCAAAGTTGCTACCGCCATAAAGATAGGAATCCGTATTCATGATTTCCTTGTAGTATCCCTCTTTCGGCACGCCCACCCTGTAGTTGGTTCGAATCACCGGCGAGAAATTTCCAACACAGAGAAGTTGCCGGTTAGCTGCAGGGGCCTTGCGCAAAAACGCGACCATGTTGTCGTCCGCGTTGCTGGAGTCCACCCATTGGAAACCCGTGTGCTCCACATCGGCTTCATAAAGGGCGGGATGAGCTTTATAAAGACGGTTTAAATCACTGATCAAATTTTGCGTGCGCCAATGGTCCGCCCATTGGGTCAGGTGCCAGTCTAAGCTTTGATTGTTATTCCACTCGGCGAATTGGCCGAACTCGCAGCCCATAAATAAAAGCTTCTTTCCCGGATGGGCCCACATGTAGCCGAAAAGGGCGCGCAGGTTCGCGAACTTCTGCCAGCGGTCCCCCGGCATCTTGTCGATCAAAGAACCTTTTCCGTGAACGACCTCATCATGGGAAATGGGAAGGGTGAAGTTTTCGCTCCAGGCATATAGGAACCCGAACGTCAGGTTGTTGTGGCAATAGCGCCGGTAAATAGAATCGCTGCTGAAATAGTGGAGCGTGTCGTGCATCCAGCCCATATTCCACTTGAACCCGAACCCTAACCCGCCGGTGTAAGTCGGCCGGCTGACGCCTGGCCAAGCGGTAGATTCCTCGGCGATCATGAGGACCCCCGGCTCATTGGCGTGGATGACCTCGTTTAATTGCTTCAGGAACTTAATGGCCTCGAGATTTTCGTTACCGCCATGCTCGTTGGGAACCCACTCACCGTCCTTGCGGCTGTAATCCAGGTAAAGCATGGAAGCCACCGCGTCCAGACGGAGTCCGTCCACGTGATACTCGGAGCACCAGAAAAGAGCGTTGGACAAAAGAAAGTTACGAACCTCGTTTCGTCCAAAATTAAAGACATAGGTTCCCCAGTCCGGATGTTCCCCCTGGCGCGGGTCCAAATGCTCGTAGAGGGCTGTGCCGTCGAAACGGCCGAGGGCAAATTCATCCTTCGGAAAATGCGCCGGAACCCAATCCAGAATCACGCCGATTCCCTGCTGGTGAAGAAAATCCACTAGGTACTTGAAGTCATCGGGTTTTCCAAAACGGGCGGTGGGAGCGAAGTAGGAAGAAACTTGATAGCCCCAAGATCCGCCGAAGGGATGCTCCATCACCGGCATAAATTCCACGTGGGTGAATCCCATTTCCAAGACATATTCGGCCAATTGGTGGGCCATCTCCCGATAGGTAAGCGGCCGGTTGCCTTCCTCCGGCACCTGACGCCAGGACTCCAAATGGATTTCATAAATGGAGAGGGGCTGGCGCAGGATATCCTTTTGCCGCCTCGCCTCCATCCAAGCCTGATCCTTGAATTCATATTTCGTTTGGTGAACCACCGAAGCGGTTAAGGGAGGTTTTTCCGTGGCGAAGGCGTAGGGGTCGGCCTTGAGGAGCCTTCCGCTTTCGGTTCGAATCTCAAATTTGTAATTCATGCCGGCGCTCAGTTCAGGAATGAAGATTTCCCAAATCCCCGAACCGCCAAGACAGCGCATGGGGTGGAGACGCCCGTCCCAGCCGTTAAAATCCCCAACCACTGAAACCCCTTTGGCGCTGGGCGCCCAAACCACGAAGGAAAAACCCTTGACGCCCTGCCATTCGCGGAAATGGGCCCCCATTTTTTCGTGGAGCTTCTGGTGATTTCCCTCGCCCAACAGGTAAATATCCATTTCCCCCAATGTGGGCCAGAAAGCGTAGGGGTCCCAGTAAGTGAATACTTTCTTGCCTGGATAGCTGACCTTCACTTGGTAAGGCGGGATTTCTTTTTTGTCCGCGAGAAAAATTTCGAAAAGCCCCGAAGGATGGGTGGAGGCCAAGAGCCTCTCTTCCCCACCCTCTAGAAGAATGGAAACAGCCGAGGCGTCGGGACGGAAAACCCGGACAAGAACACCTTCGCCCTGGGGATGCATCCCCAAAAGGGCGTGGGGATCGATGTGGCGCAGGTCAAGAAAGCGATTAAGATCCTTCGCAGAGAGGTTGGTGGAGGCCGGTTCCGGTTTTTTGACGCGAGGAGACATTGATCATCCAATTCTGAATTTTAAATTCTTAATTTTTTAATTGTTGTAATTTCCGCAGCGCGGAAATGTCAATAATTCAAAACTCAAAATTCAAAATTACTAATTCCAAACCAAACAGTTCTTCGTTTGGTTTGCTATTCCACTTCATCCGGATGGGCCTTGGCCTTGATCCTGGCCGTTTTTTCCAGCAGCAAGTCCGTGCGCAGATCCAGGATATCTGAAAGCTCAGCCATCTTCTCGAAGACCGGCGATTTTTCCGCGGCCGCAAAAACCGCCTCTTGGGCCAGGTACAGATTATAGTCGAGTCCCAGCTTCTTGGTGAGCTGAACCACCGCGATGGAGGCCCGGATATTGTCATCGCTGGGCCTCTCGACCGCGCCCTCGACGATTTCCGTGATCAGGTTGCGGAAGGTATGCTCGGCTACGAAGCGGTCAATGCGGTAGCCGTGCTTGGTTACTTCCCCGGCCAGGGAAATCAGGTTTTGATAGGCGTCCAGGTCCTTGAACCATTCCTTCTTCTGGATCTCTTCCTCAAACAACTTGCCGAAGGTGAATTCCGCCGCGGCCCGAATTTCCTTCGGCAGCTCGAACCCCACCGATTGGAGCATTTCCAAGTTGCGCCGGTTGTCCTCATAAAGACGTACATATTGCTCGGAGAAGCGCTCCACGAGCGTCCCGAAGACCTGCTGGAATATTTTTTGCCGGCTTTCAGGGAGCAATTGCTCCACCCCAAACTCATCGGGGCCGAATTCTTCCTGCATGAGCCTCAGTAATTTGGGTAGGGAGACGATGTAAAACTTCTCCCACAGGTGGTCGGCGGACTTATCGTAATTCTCCTGCCGGAGGTAGGGGCGGATGGCGCCGTAAAAATCGATGCCGCCCAGGTGGAGTCCGGCGAAGGCGTAGCGGAAATGCCGGCGGGTCATGGATTCCCGGAGCAGCACATGGCCTGTCATGAGGGTAAACCTTCCATGCTCTTCCTTTCGGGCGTCCTGCATCTCGAAAAAATAGCCCCCCGCTTCCCCCTTATCAGTCATGTGATTGACCAATGAGGAAATAGCCAAGTGGGCTACGACTCCCTGGGGCGTCACCCGGGTCGGCTCGGCGAAACGGCGGTAAATATCGGCGCCGGTCCCAAATTCGTGGACATTGCTCCTGGCTTCGGAAAGGATTTCCAGAAAGGCGTCTTCCGGGGATTCCAGCCCCAAGGTCGTCAAAAGGTCGAAAATGCGGGCCGCGTATTTTAAGACCTGGACCGTTTCAATGCCGGAAATTTCCGTGAAGAACCACCCGCAGCTGGTGTACATAAGCATGGCGTTGCGCTGGATTTCCAACTGGGTCAGGGCTCGGACCTGCTCTTGTTCATCCAAAGGACGGCCCGCGGCCTTTTCAAGGAATGGTTTTCGCGGGGCATCTTGGTCCAAAACCAATTGAATATAGTCGTTGCGCGCCGCCCAGGGATCCGTGAACAGTTTTCCCCTTTCTTGCTCGAAAGAAGCCGAAACTTTGTCCCGTAAAAAATCGAAGGCTTTCCGAAGCGGTCCGCGCCAAGCCTGGTTCCAGCCTTCTTGTCCGCCCGTCTGGCAGCCGCAATCCCTGAACCAACGGCCCACCCCGTGGGCGCAGCTCCAAGAAGTTCCATTGCCGTCCGGGCCGGTCTTAATTTCCACTTCCCAGCTGGGCGGGTGCTTTTCCAGAAATGCGGCGTAATTCGTGACCCAATAGCCCCCTTGGTGGGCTTCCACTTCCAAGGCATAGGCCAAGCTTCGATCCCCAAATTTGGTGTGATGCCCATAACTTTCGCCATCGGTGGCGGTTTGAACAATGCGCCCCTCGCCCTTGCCGACCCGGCCGATACGGTCGATCAAGGCTTGACTGGAAATAAGCGAACCCTCAAATGCCACGCCCCGGGCGATGCCCATGTCATAAAAGAAAACATCAATATATCGTTTGGATCCGTCCCGGTGAAAATAACGGTAGGCCATGCCGGGATCAATCCGGCCGTCGTGAACGCTGGTCCAATCTCCCCCGCTTAAGGGCCGAACCCTTTCAGCTTGTTCGGGGGAAAGGATCAGGTAGCTCATCCCCTCGTCGATCAGCACCGACATCGTCGCGTCGTTACAGGCCGTTTCGGGCAGCCACATGGATTCAGGCTCCCGCCCGAACCGATGTTTGAAGTCGGCGATGCCCCACTTGACCTGGGTGATCCGGTCGGCGTCGTTGCAAAGGGGCAGGATGCTGTGGTTGTAGCCTTGGGCGATGGCGTTTCCGTGTCCGCCGTTCTTTTGGATGCTCTTTTTGTCCGCTTCCAAAATTTTACGGTAGGTTCCGGGATGGGCCTTTTCCATCCAAGAAAGCAGAGTAGCGCCGAAGTTGAAATTGATGAACTCGTAATTGTTGACAATGCTCTCAATGCGTCCGCTCTTCAGGTCGAATACCCGGGCGAAAGCGTTAGGGCGGTAGGATTCGTAATAAACCCGGTCATTCCAATTGGGAAAGGGCTGGGCACTGGGCTGGTCGTCAATGACCCCCGTCCAGGGATTCTCCCGGGGGGGCTGGTAAAAGTGACCGTGAATGACGAGTGCGGTTGACATGGTTTGCCTTTCGAGTGACGAGACTCTTATTCTGCTTAGTCCAGGCTTTGAATTCAAATCTAAAATCGGTTCCAAGGTAAAAGCCATGGCAAAGACCCGCAAAAGCCCTCGGAATAATTTTAAATCCCCTTAAGGCGGTCCGGCCTCGGGAAGAGCCAAACCCGCCCAAATCTCCGAACCCGAACCTCATAATTTTCCCGAATCGCTTCAACGACCACTTCCGGAAGGAATTCCTGCCGGGGCAAATCATAGAGTTCAACCGTCGCGAAAAATTTTGACCGAATATCCCGCAGGAGGGCGGACGGATCGATTTGTCCGCTGTCCACCAATTCCTTAAAACCGTGAACCTGAATCCAAACCCTCTTTCCTGCCATGAGGGGAAGATCCTCATCGACCGCCAAATGCTCGCCTGGAATAGTGTAGATCGGAATCACCTGTGATTTCATCGCCTGCTCCCCCGCGGACGGCGGCTGTGGCCAGGGGAGGCCGGACATTTGTAAAAACCCAAGCACCAGACAGCCGGCCGCGAGGCGGGTGCTCCAAATCCAGCTTCGGGGGGCGCTGGATTTTTCCGGCGCCACTCCAAAAGTTTCCCCTACCGCCGCGATGCCAAACAAGATGAACTCCAGATAATAGTTCTCCGCGCCCAAAGCGTGGCCCAGGGAAAAAATCCACAAGGATGAGAAGAATACCTGGCATTTCCATAAAATCGGCATCCGGCCTGAAAACAAAGCCAGGAGCAATGCGGCCAGAAGCCAGGCCGCCTCGGGAAAAAAGGATGACGTGAGAAAATAAACGGCCTGCGTCACGCTGAAACCGGTCTCCTGGCCGAACCCCCCCATAAAAAAAAGCCCGTGGGTTATCCACTGCAGCAGCCCCATCACCATCCCCGCGAGGCCGGCAGAAAAAATAATAAAAATAATTCCCGAAGGCCATTTTTTCTTAAGGGCGAGCGCCAGCATAACGGCGGCGGTAGTGGTGACAGCGGTGGGTTTACATAAAAGCGCCAGGGCGTTAAAGGTTCCGGCCAAGGCCAACCAGATCCAAGGGTGGCGGTCCTTTTGTTTTAACCCGGTTTTTTCGATCCATGCCGTCACCGTCGCCAGACAGCAGAAATTAAAAAAAATCATCAGGGTATCCGTGCGAACGACCGTGGACCAAAGGGCCCAGGTGGGCGAGAGAAGAAAAAGCGCGGCGAGGGCCGCCGTCCAATATTTCAGCCACCGTCTATAACCCAAACGAAGCAGCAAGAGAAAACAACCAAGATAGGAGCCAAAAGCGATCAATCGCCCCGGAAGCCAAAGACCTCCCACCCACTTCATGGCGAGGGACTGGAGCGCGTAATAAACGACGGAGCAGGGCGGGAAAAGGATAGGTCCGCCTTTACGGTAGTCCAGGAAAAAGGGTTTGCCCTGAAGG
This sequence comes from uncultured bacterium, assembly GCA_964531065.1. Lineage (GTDB taxonomy): Bacteria > Oederibacteriota > Muellerivitia > Muellerivitales > Muellerivitaceae > PALSA-1180. Next base: position 2,854 of record CAZHFP010000020.1, on the reverse strand, counting down.
AGGTCCAAAGACCGTTGAACGATCTCCGCTTCGGTCTGAACCACCTGGAACCGGCAAACAAGCCTGGCCTCGAGGGAAGGCCAGCCCGAAAACACCGTCATAAAGCCAAAAATGGCCAAGGCCCAAAGGATTAACGGAATCCATCGGAAGGAACCATCCCGCTGCGGCAAAGGCGCGGGCCGGCTCTTTGAAGTTTTATTCACCAATCATTCCCGCGGCAACCGTGTTATTGGTCAGTTCGTCAATCAGGATAAAACTGCCCGTCACCCGGTTTTTAGCGTAGGGATCAAAGCAAATGGGTTTCAAGGTTTGAATTTTAACGAGGGCGATGTCATTTAAATTCAACTGGGGGGCCGACTTTTTCTCCAAGGTCTTCATGTCCCTGACCCACTCGATGCCTTCCACGACGGCCTTCACTTCCCCTGTGGCAAGCTTAAGGAGATACTTTTTCTTTAAGACAAGGGGCTCTTTGATCATCCAGCACATATGGGCCTTAAAACTTTTGGCGCACTTGGGTTCATTCCCCGGGTAAGCCAGCATATCGCCCCGGGAGATGTCAATTTCATCCTCCAAGCGCAAAGTCACCGACATGGGGGGAACGGCCTCTTCTATTTCCCCATCAAAGGTATCAATGGATTTAATGGAGGAAACGGCCCCCGAGGGGAGCGAAACAATCTTTTGACCCTTTCGAGCGGTGCCGGAGGCGATTTTTCCAGAAAACCCCCGGTAGTCCAAGTTGGGGCGGAGAACCAGTTGGACCGGGAACCTAAAGTCCTCTAGATTCCTATCGTTTGAAATTTCAATCGTCTCCAAATGTTCCAGCAGCGATTTCCCTTGGTACCAAGGGGTGGCTTGGCTTTTGACCGTGACGTTGTCGCCTTTCAAAGCCGAGATGGGAATAAAAGTTAAATCTTTCAGCAGAGGTCGGGCTGGATGTTCTTCCGATAATTTTTGAAAAAAAGCTTCGTAGTCAGCTTTTATCTTTTCGTAAACTTCCTGCTTAAAATCCACCAGATCCATTTTGTTGATGGCCACCACGATGTGGGGAATCCCTAAGAGCTTGGCGATATAGCCGTGGCGCTTGGACTGCACCATCACGCCGTTGCGGGCGTCGATGAGGACAATGGCCAGGTCCGCCGTGGAGGCGCCGGTCACCATGTTGCGGGTATATTGCTCGTGGCCGGGCGTATCGGCGATGATGAACTTGCGCCGGGCGGTGGCAAAGTAGCGGTAAGCCACGTCGATGGTGATGCCCTGCTCCCGTTCGGCCGAAAGGCCGTCGGTGATCAAGGCGAAGTCGATGTCGTCTCCGCCCTTTTTCTGAGTGGTCTTTCGGATGGCGTCCAGTTGGTCCTCAAACACGCCCTTGGAATCGTAAAGCAGCCTTCCGATCAAGGTGGACTTGCCGTCATCCACGGACCCAGCCGTGGTAAAGCGGAGCAATTCCATTTTTTCATAATTGAGCAGGGTCTTGGCGCTGAGGCTCAAAAGTAGCCTTCCTTCTTTTTTTGTTCCATCGAACTGTCCGAACCATGGTCAATGATGCGGTTTTCCCTTTCGCTTTTGCGGGTGGTGATAAGGTCCTCGATGATCCCCCGCAGGTCATGCACCTCCGTTGCGGAGGCAATGGCGCCCGTGCAGGACATGCAGCCCAAGGAACGGAAGCGCACCTTCATGTCCTTAACCTCGTCCCCTGGCAGGATCGGAATATGGGAAACCCAAGGGATCAGGAGGTTGCTCCGTTTGATGATTTTGCGGGTATGGGTAAAATAAATAGGAACCACGGGGATTTTTTCCATCTCGATGTAAAGCCAGATATCCAATTCGGTCCAGTTGGACAGGGGAAAAACCCGAATCGATTCCCCTTCGTTAACTTTGGAGTTATAGAGATCCCACAATTCAGGTCGTTGGTTCTTCGGATCCCATTGCCCGAAAGAATCCCGGAAAGAATAAACACGCTCTTTCGCGCGGGATTTTTCTTCTTCTCGCCTAGCCCCGCCGAAAGCCGCGTCATACCCATACTTGGTCAAGGCGTCTAACAATCCCTGGGTCTTGAGCAGACCGCAGCATTTTTGAACCCCGTATTTGAAAGGACTAGAGCCATCAGCAATGGCGGCCTCGTTGCGCTCCACGATCAGCTTGGCGCCAATATCCTGGATGAACTTGTCGCGAAATTCGTACATCTCCGGAAATTTATAACCCGTGTCCACGTGCAGGAGGGGGAATGGGATCTTACCGGGATAAAAGGCCTTCTGGGCCAAGCGCACCATGACGCTGGAGTCTTTACCTACCGAATAAAGCATGACGGGGTTCTTAAACTCAGCCACGACTTCACGGATAATAAAGATACTTTCCGCTTCCAATTGTTTGAGATGGGATAAGGTTTTAACGTCGGTGGTTGCGGACATTTCGGGCATTTCCTTGAAATAACTCGGTAGGGGCATGATTCATCATGCCCATGGGCGTCCTGAATGTCGCCCCACCAACAATACGAAAAGGGAGCGCCCAAAATCCAGTGACAGCCTCAAAAGCCCTAAGAAATTACACTTTTTCGCGTTTTTACTCAACTCTTAAAGATTTTCGATGGAGGAGCTTGAGGGATTTACTGTGAACTGTCAGCTGTCAACTGCCCTTATATAGGAAACACATGGAAGGCTGTGATAGCGGCATAAACTTCCGAACCTTCTTTAAAACCGCTGGCCAGGGCCACGCCCTTGGGGATCTGGGCGGAAATAGTTTTGTCTTCCCCAATATCTAATTTGTACTCAATAACCGTGCCTTTAAAACGGGTTTTGGCAATTTTGGCCCTGACCTGAAGTGTCTCGAACTGAGCCGTCATGTAAACATCGTTGGG
>CAZHFP010000019.1:19726-26879 GCA_964531065.1 uncultured bacterium | reverse complement strand
CCGGTTACGGCTTTGGGCAGGGTGATGGTCGCCGCGATGGACGAGTCGTGGTTTTTATTGACCAGCACCACGAAGGTCTTGGCGCCGTTCTGGGCCCCGAAGGAATAGAGATCCGGCGAGGAAGAAACGGCGGCCACGTAATTTCCGCCGAACTTGGAACCGTTGCCGTCATAGTTGCTGAAGATCCGGTGTCCCCAGAGAACGTAATTGTTCTCTTCCGCTCCTCCCCAGTCGCAGGCCAGGTCCATGCCCTCCCGGGCAAAGATGCCTAGGTTGACCGCTTCCAACAAAGCCCCATGGTAGTAGCTCTTGCTGCTGGGATAATATTCGGTCATCGCTAGCTTGGTGCCGGGATAATTTTCGGCGATCATTTTCTTTAGTTTCGGAATGAGTCCTACCCAAGGCGTCCAAAGCATGGGAGCGTTGCCGTAGGCGTAGCACCAGGAATCTGGGCTCACGAAGGTATCGTCCCAGAAGACCCTCATGGCATCGAACTGCTTGGGAGTCAAGATCGGGTCGTAGGGAAGGTCGCCCAAAACATTCATTTTTTCACCCTTCGCGTTGGTCCCCCAAACCTCGGGAAACCCATGGTCGTCGAAATAGTCGAGGAGTCTGACGCCCGCTTGATCCGAGCGTTTTTTCATTTCCTTCAGGAAGTAAACGGCCTGGGGCAGGTCCCCGTGGGCCTTGCGGTCGGTCCATTTGAGGGCTTCCGTCATCGCGCTATCGCCTAGCTTATAGCCCGCTTTTCCGCCGGGCATATAGTCCCAGGCGGAGCCCGCCAATTCCATCACGCCCCAGGAAACCATGCCGACAATTTGGGCGCCGGGGTCTACCGACTTGACCATGGCGCCGTATTGAGCGTTCAGATCCACTTTGTCTTCGTAGCCGATTCCCATGGGACAGACGTCACGGTGGTTTTCTTGCCACAGGCCCGATTCGTTATCCATGGAATAAAATTTTATTCCGCCCTTGGACGCGGGGCCAAAGCTCTTCACCATGGTTTGGACCCATTCCTTTTGAGTCTCGGGGGTGGAGGGGATGTAATTGTAGTTAGGATCGTTGCCCCAGATGCGGTCCTTTTTTTCCTTTTTGCCCGGCAAGTAGCCGTTACCGGCGCCGTTGTCGTTGGCTTCTTGGTTCGGGAAGAGGGAAAGGGGATAGGAGGAGAGTCGGCCGCTCTTCGGGGGAGCCTTGGCCACCCAACCGATGAGGGGAATGGTGATCATCATGTCCGAGTTCCCGGCGAAAGTATCCTGGGCGAATTTGTAGTAACTTTTGGCGGACTCGGGTCCGCCCGAATAGTCGGAGGTGTTCAGGAAGTACCAATCGCCTCCGCGATTCTCGGCATCCTCCTTCCAGTTGTAATTGGTGGTGGCGTTTCCGCCCCAACGGTTTAAGGTGGTTCCGATTTTTTTAAGCGCGTGAGGATCCCAGCCCCAGCCGTTCAAACCATAAATATAGGGGGAAATGGCGCGGCCGGGTGTGCTGGAAAGGGAAACCGAGGCCGAAGCGCCTGCCGGGGAAGGGGCGGTGACCGTTACCGAGGCCGCGGAGGAAGATTGCTTGCCGCTGACGGCGGCCACGCTCACCACATGGGAGCCCGTTCCCTTGAACCAGCCGTCCAAAAGCTTCACTTGTTTTTTGCCAGCCTTGGGGACTTCCCCCGCCACCCGTCCATCCACGATAACCCGATAACCCGTGATGCCGTCGTCATTGGACTTATCCCAGACGAATTCCAAGCCGCCGGGAACCCTGAGCCAGCCGAAGTTTTCCACCGGAGTTACCATTCCGGCCTCGGTAAAATACACCTTGTCGAAGTGAACAAAGACGAGTTTGTTTTCGGGATATTCGCCCAGCAGATCGAAACGCAGCATCTTCACCTGGGTCAAATCAATTTTGGAGAGGCTGGGGAAGGAGGCGATGGGAATGATCACCTTGGTCCAGGTCTCGCCGATCTTATGGCCTTCCGCGAAATCGGAAATCTTGACGTTGCCGGTCTGGAGCCCGTCAGCGGTTCCGGAGAGCGCGATATTAAAATCGACGCCGGGAGCGTTGGTCTTCACGGAAAAAACCAGATACTTGGCGGCGGCGAAATTATGAGCGGCCCAGGAATTGTCGAAAGCCACGCCTCCGCCCGCCCATTTCTTCCCCCAGAATTTGTCCGAGGCGGTGGTGACATAGGTGAACTCGTAGGAAAGGCAGTTGCCGTCGTTGCTGTCGCTGTCGTAAACAATCCAATCCGGATGGTCCGCGTTGGTCTTGGAGTCTATTTTGTCCTTGGAAAAATCAGGACGGACTAGAAAGTTATGCTTGTCTCCGTCGCAGACAATGGAAACTCCGCCCTTGCCGTCCTTTCCGGAAGAGTCGGCCCAGCCGTGGGAAAAGAAATGGATGTCATCGGCCCAGGAAAGGGCCGGAATTAGAAGGAGAATGGTTAACAACAATTGAAGACGGCGCATGAAAGCTCCTTTAAGGAAAATGAAACCGGTTACAAAAATGATCATAATTCTTACGTCAAAAGAATTCATCTTGGTAACAACCGGATTATTTTAACCAAATTAAGCTGAAATGGGTTCTACAATTCATTATTGGTTTTGAGAAAACGTTAGGAAAAGGAACGTCCTTTTCTGAAAAATGGGCTTTAATCACCCACGTGTATTTTGAGGTCATAAGGCGCTGGCCGGCCTTCGGAGCGCTCCAGCCAGTCCCGGAGGCTCAAGAGAAATACAGCCCACTTAGTGCTGCAGTGGTGCATGAATTCCACCGGCTCTTTCCAACCCGCGTGCTTGAAAAGGATGAAGGTCTGGTTTTGTTTGCGGACCAGCTTAAAAGTGACTTCCGTTCCCAGCCATTCCCTGGGGCCTCCGACGCATTGCCAATGGACGAGTTTGCCTGGTTTAGATTCCAAAACCTTCATTTTGCAAAAACCGAAATTGATAATACCGCCCCGTTTGGTTGTTCCTTTAGTGTCCAGGGTCCACCAATAGCGGAGTCCCTCAATGGTCGAAAGGGCTTTGTAAACCTTATCCGCTGAAACATTAATTCCCACTCGATGCAGAATGTCAGGCATGATTTTTCCTTTTTTGCTTTTTGAAGATAGGGAAATTAAATAACAACCGGACGCGTCTTTCAAGGGATGAGCCGAGTTGAAGACCTATTGGCTATCGCGATATCAATAATTTATGAATGGATCGGCCGTGAGGACCATCAATGACCAAGAAATAAAGGCCGTTGGCCAGGGGTGTATTCCATCGATCCAAAGCGGTTAGTTTTTCATCCATGCCCGGCACCGGTTCGAAAGCCCATTCCCGCACCTTACGATATGCTAATGTGAATAGTTTTACCTTCGAGGGACGGCCGGCATCGCAGGGAGGGAAATGAATCCACAAGTCATCAGGTCTTTGGCAGGGGTTGGGGTAAAAGCCCGGGGTGCCGCAAGACTCGGTCGCCGTCGGAAGGACGGTTGAAGTGGAGGCCGGGGTGAAGGTGGGAGTGCTTGTCGGCGTCCAAGTAGGCGTGGGAGAAACCGTCGGGGTTGGGGTAGCGGTCGGTGAATTTGTAGGAGACAAGGTGGGAGTTATCGTCAGGCTATTGGTAGGGGTTTGAGTCGGGGTAGGGGTCGGCGAATCCGTGGCGGTCGCCGACGGGGTTTTGGCCGCCGTGGCCGTCGGGCTGTTGGTTGGCGTGGGATTGGCCGTGAAATTAATACAAGGCAGAAGCCGAACGACCCGATTATTGAATATATCGTTTAAATAGACCAGTCCGTTCGCGCTGACAGCGACGCCGGTCGGTTGATTGAAGGGGGAAGCGCTGGCGGCGGAACATTGGTAGATTTTATTCCAACTTGGGTCAAACACCGTGTAATTACTGGCGCCAATATCGGTGATATAAAAGTTCCCCAGCCGGTCGATCGTCATGCCAAAGGGCCGGTTCATGATTCCCGTAAGGTTTTTCGCCAGGCTTAGGGTGGAATCATCGCTCGAAAATTCCCAAACGACATCATCGTTGGAATCAACCACAAACAAGTTTCCCGCGGGGTCGGACGCCAAGCCCGCGGGATAAAAATTGGGATAGGAACCGGGCGGAGTCACCTTGAGGACAGGGATAAAGGCGCCGGAGGCCTGTTTTTGGAATACCCGGATTTCTTTTCCCTCGGAGTCCGAGACCACCACGGTGGTTCCCGCCGCGTTGGACCAAACTTCCCGGGCCACCGCCATCCCGCCCGACACGGCGGGGGCGCCGCCGGATCCGTTAAAGGAGGTCATGAGGGAATAGCCAGCGGCGGTATTCAACTCGAAAACGGTCCCGTTTCCAAAATCCACCACGAATAAATGACCTTGGGCATCCAAGGCTACCCCGGAAGGGGTCGAGAAAAGTCCGCTCAGAACCGTGACGGGCGGGGAAACGGCGGCTTGGCTGTAGACGGAAACTTTTCCTCCGCTGTCCGCCACATAAACGTTTTGGCTGTCCACCGCTACCCCCCAGGACTGATTGCCCGAGTCGTAGATTAAGTCCGAAGTACAACAGTCGGGAGTGGGTGTCGGCAGTGGATTTAAAAAGGGGTTGAGGTAAATCATGACCCGCATCTTGGTAAGGTCCGCCATGTAGAGATTGTCTTGGTCGTCAAAGTCGGCGGCATACCCGTGGTTGGTATAGTCCAGCAAATGTCCGGCAGGGGTATCGCCGACGAGTGGATTGGAGAGGATGATGGGAAAACGGAAAGAAGCTTGTCCATTGAGTCCAACGACCATGACGCTGTCGTCCGACTTGAAAGCAGGTTCCCAGGGGTGGCAGATTCCTTCGGGATTGGCGCAGCTATTGGCGTCAAATCGTCCGGCGGTGCCGTAAACGGCCGAAGCGGGAATGTCGAATAGGGGTGTGCCGGAGCTATTCTGAATCGAGGCCGAATTGAACCGCAAGATGCGGGTGTTACCCGCGACCTCCAACGAATGGTCGGAAACATACAAGTTTCCATGGTGGTCCAGCCTTAGTGCTCCGGGGTCGCACATATTTGAGGCGCTAGGAGTTCCCCCGGGCTGGTTGCAGGTGGTTCCGACCGGATTACTTCCCCCCGGGTCCGGTTGTCCCAGGATGATATCCGCTGCCGGGAAGGATAAAAGTGGGTTACGGAGGCGAAAAACACGGCTGGATTGAGCGTCGCTCATCCAAAGGGAACTAGCGTCCGGCGCCGGCGCGATCCCCCAAATATTAAAGGGGCTTAAATTAACGGTGGGTCTACCCAAAACTTGAAAAGGTTGGGTCAAGGTTTTAAAGGGCAGGGAAAAGGGGGTTAAGGGCAGGTTGTAGACTTCTATGTAAGGGGTTCCGTTGGCTCCCCGAACAACCCAAAGGTGGCCTGCGTTATCCTGCCGGACATGGATAAATTGCTGTCCAACAAAGTCGGCATTGGGAACGCCCGCGTAACCATCCGCCGGTTTGCCGTTCGTCAATTGCGCGGGACCGGCCGTGCCCGGAATGTTCCAGTACATTAAGTGGTAATTCTCCGCGACGATCACTTGTCGGTAAGGATTTCCAAGGCCGTCTGTCCCGGAGGGGACCGCCACACCCCAAATGACGTTCATTCCGATGGGTCCCCTAGTGTTCATGCCGTTGGGTTTGGTGATTTCGACGTCCGCGGAGTGGGCCAGTCCGGCTTGGGGTGTGGGTGTCCAGGCGGGAAAACGGATGATGGTTTGTTCATCCTTGCTGGCGACAAAAACATTGCCTGATCCATCCACACCGGCGGATCCTAATATTCCCGTGAAAATCCAAGAAAGGACGGTGTTGCCGAGAGAATCCACGAAATTGGGTCCGTCTCCCGAAGTTGGAGAGCCGCGGAAAGAATCTTTCAACAAGGTTTTTGTAATGGAGGCGGAAAAGGGGGAAAAGCCGATTTGATAAAGAAGTATTTGCTGTAAGTCCGTGACCCACAGACCGCCGGATGGATCCCATTCCAATCCCACCGGACTTTGCAGGTTTTGATTTATTTGGTGGGCGGCGGCCATGCCGTTCGTATAAACCGGCGGAGTGGAGGGTGAAACGCTTCCGGGATTTGTTGGTTGAAAAATTAAAACCCTTCCGGCGGTGCCCCGGTCGGCTACGTAAACATTGCCGGAATTATCGACCCTGACAGCGGTGGGTTCTGACATCATGCTGAGGCTGGCGTCACCGGAAGAGTTGGGGGTATTCGTAATATAAAGAGTTTGGCCAAAAACTACGTCGGCCGTTGAAGCGGGGATACCGCCTTGATTGGGGAAACGCAAGACCCGGTTATTTTCCTCGTCCGCGACCCAGAGATTTCCCCAGGTATCGACCGCGACGCCCGCTAAGTAAAGGTTCGAGGGCGGAGTGGAAGCGGGAAAAAAGGTTAGGGCTAAACTGGAGTCGCTGGGCGAAGATGATCCACGGTTGGCCTGGTATCCTGAATAATCCATTTGACCCCAGACATGGGATGCGTGTTCACCGGTAGTAATAGGCCAATCGTAACGCACCACCCGGTTGTTATACAGGTCGGGCACATATAAATTTCCGGCGCTATCTACCACCATATTGGAGCCGGTTCCAGCCTCGGCGGGAGTCCAGGTGGACCAAGGCAGTCCGCAAAGGCAGGAATCATCGGGGAGGGGAGGGTTGGGGGCGTTCTGATAGTTGGAATCCTTGTTGCACCCGGTGTGAAGAAAATCCACTTGGCCCAGGACAATGGAGGCTGAATAGCCAGGGTCATTTTCACCTGGATTGGGTGTCAGTCCGTTGATATTGGTAAAACCCAGGACGCGGTTATTACCGCTATCGTTGACATATAAGATGTGGTGAAGGGAATCAACGGTAGTACTAAAAGCGTTGAAGATGGAATGGTTTGTGGGTTGGTTGGGACTTTCTTCGCCGAAGGCGGAATCAGGAATCCCATTATCAGCGTGGCCCAGAACGATATCCGCCCAAAGGTCGCCCGCGGCCCCGCGGATAGGCGCGGCTCTCGAAAAGGAGGGAATGAAATAGCATCCGATGACAAAGAAGGAAAGAAGAGATAGGGTTTTTAAGAATTTAAATCGCAAAAGAAAAATCACGGTTTATCCCAAAATTTTATATATAGAAGCTCGTTTTATAGACCGGCAAAGGAATATTTAATCCAACAAAGTATAACTCTTTCGTC
>CAZHFP010000019.1:7782-19626 GCA_964531065.1 uncultured bacterium | reverse complement strand
TTTTCGATGAACTCTGACCAATAAACCACATGTTCCTGCATGAGCCGCTTTTCCGTGTCGGTAATATCCGCCGGAAAAGTTCGCCGCGGAGCTAAGAGCCTGCCAAGAAAATAAGCCAAATCATTCCGTCCTTATTTTGCATTAATAATTAACGTCGAGTCGGGTGCCGAGATCGGCCACCTGTCCCGGCATGTGGAAAACACCGCCCAGGTCACCCCAATGGCCTGACGCGTAAACCCTGCCGCTGATTTGCTCAGTGAATTGATAGATCACGTCCAGCCGGGTGAGCGCGCTCTTGTCTAAAAAGCTATAAAGGTTGGTCTCCACGAAGGTAATGTCCTTAAGGCTGCCGGGTTCGGCGAGATAAAGCGAGAAGACCCCGAACTCCGCCAGGGCCCCGGCCTTCGCGTATTCGGCCTGCAGAGTCAAGGTATTGCTGGCCCGGTCGCCGTACCGAAAGGCCCAGCTGCCTCCGGCGCTGTAGGCCGCCTGCCAATCGCCGATCACGTTTTGGCTGGCCGCGCCCTCAAAATAAACATCCAGGTCGCCCACGGCTTGAGAAATATCAAATCCGCCCCGGCCCAATTGGTTTTTAGGAAAGTATCCGGACAAGGAAATCTCTCCGGCGTTTAAAAAATCCGGGATCCCGTCATAGCCCCATTCGCCCCGGAAATAACCGCCGCTGGGGTTTCCGCTGGAGGGATTGCCGATGAGCCCGGCGGCGTAAAGATTGGCGGTGCCGGAAGGAATATGCATCTTGACCATGTCGACGCCGGGACGCTCGTCGGAGGGAAGGAAAAAATTGAGGGGCTGGGAATTGAGGAAGTCCGTGGGATTAAAAAACTTGGCCGCACCGTATTTCACTTTTTGACGGCCGAAGGTGAAATAAATTTTTTGGTCAATGTTGGCGGAAATCCGAAGTTCCTGCAGGCTGGTGTTGAGATTTTCACTGGACCCGTTTCCGAAGCCGTAGGGGTTGGAAAGATTTCCGCTATTGGGGGTGCCGCCGGATAAGCCCGTGGGATCGTAAAAGAGACGGGCCCGGGCGAAGACGCGGCTGTCGCTTTCCAGTTTCGAATCCAGATAAAGGAAAAGGATATTGGGATTACTGGCGGGATTGTCGAAGAGGGATACGCCGTCTCGAACAAAAAAATCGGCTTCCGAGGAGAGGGTTCCGCCGATTTGTAGGGACTCCTCGCTTTTGCTCGAATGGGACGAAGGGAAGGCCTGGCCCAGGCCCCGGCTGTCGGAACCTAAATCACCGGCCGGGGCCGGGGTAGAAGCCGAAGCGGGGGTAGGGGAGGAGGAGGCCGCGGTCCCGCCGAACATATCGGCCTCGGACGCCCGGTCGGCCGCGAAAAGAGGAGACCCCGCCATGAGCCAAAGACCAACAGCTAAACAGATATTTGCCACAGATGAACACGGATAAACACGGATATTCTTAAAGGGAATCATTTTCACGACTTTCCTTTTTGATTTTTAAAAATTATCTCTATCTGTGTTAATTCGTGTTCATCTGTGGCGAAAAAGAGAATTTGATTTCGGGTTTTACTCCGAGAACTCCGTGTTCTCCGTGGTGAATTGCTTCTTGGTTTTACCGGCTTTTAGTTTCCAGCCAGGCTTTCGTGAAAATATTTTCCGGCAAAGGCGACAGATCCACCGACTGGATAATGACCAGCGTGGAATTGGCCTTGTCGATTTCGTCGAAAATCCTGATCTCCTGCCGATACCAAAGGTCGGCTTTCTTGCTTTCGCTGTAAAGCTTCTGCCATTTGGGGGAATAGCTGGTGCGCATCAGCCTTCCTGACAAGGCGAAGTCCTGTCGTTTCAGGTCGTTGCCCGTAGCCTCATCCACCCAAAATTCCACGATGGGGTAGGCCAGGTCCTTGCCGGGTTTTCCGGTGAGTTTCAAGTGCCAGACGTCGAAATTGCCCAGCTTTTCTTCTTTAATGAATTCCGGGTCGTACTCATTGGCCAGGTCCGATTGGTCAAAATCCTGGCGACGGGAATCGGTGCCGGCGATGCGCTCCCGGTCCGTGCGCCTCTCCCACTTGCCGACAGTGGGATCGTAGTACCAGAGGTTGCGGTCCACCCTCAGGTAGCCCTTACCGGCTTCGGTTTTGGGTTTGGTAAAAAGAATCATCAGTTTTTGGTCCGAGTCCCTGCGGTATACCAGCGCGTCCCGGGCCACATCCGGCTTGTCCTTCTCGTGCTGCTCGATGTAGACGAGGGCCTTGTAGTCCCCCGAGCTTTTCACCCTGATGTCGATGCCCTTCAGGATCTCGACCATTTGCGCTTTGTCCAAACCGGCGGCGCGAAGCGGCAGGGTAGCGAGAGTCAAAAACACCGCGAATATTATTCCCGTGATTTTCATAATTCTCCTCAGCTTAAGTGGGATATGGCCGTCACCGGCCTCATCCTGGCGGCCCTGAAGGATGGTATCAGGGAAATCAGGGTGCAGCAAAGCGTGATGACCGCCGCCCCGCCGAAAATGCGGGCCGGCTCCAGCGCGAAACGCAAAGTCGAGGACATGGTGAAGAATTGGGCTCCCTCGGGCACCGGTAAATGCAAGGCGTTGAGGCCGAGGGCCGCCAGGCAGCCGAGGACCGCGCCCGCGGCGGTTCCCAGGACGCCCAAACAGAAGGCTTCCAGCACGAACATGGCCATGATTCCGCCCCGCTGCATGCCAATGGCGCGCAGGGTCCCGATTTCCCTGGTGCGCTCGCGGATGGCGATCCAGAGACTGTTCATAATGCCAACGGCGATGATGGTCAAAAGGACCGTGGTCAACAGGAAGCTCAGCCCGTCGATGGCCTTCAAGGTCCAGGAGACATAGCTGATTTCATCCTCCCAAGTGGTCAGGTCCAGCTTCTGGCCCGTCCATTCCTCCCGGTTCACCTCCGGCATCTTCATCCAGAAGGCCTTGCTGGAGCGGTCCATGACCGTGTAGCCCGCGCCGGTCAAGGCCTTGCGGAGCAGGTCCATATCCTCGGGAACCCTTTTCATGTTTTTGATATAGATCAAAAGGGCGCCCGTGAGGCTGTCGTTGGTTTGGTAAAGGCGGTTCATGGTTTCCTCGGGGATGAAGACGTTCCAGGAGGTCATGAGCCCCATGTCCTCGGCCACGCCGCAAACCCTCACGTCCACCGTATTGTTGACGCCCCGGTCGGTCAGTACGGAAAAAACCATACTGTCGCCGGTTTTCACTTTCAGCTTCTTGGCCTGGCTGGCGAAGATGAGGACGGACCCGGGCTTGGACAGGTCCTCGACTTTCCCCTCCAACATCTTGAGCACCTTGGGCAGGCGGGGCTCATGGGCCATGTCCACTCCCGCGATGCCGACCTGCATGCTTTGCTGGTCCGAGACGAGGCGGGCCCAGCCCCGGCCTCGGGCCGTGACCAACTCCAGGTCCGGCAGAGTCTTTTCAACAATCGCCTGGATTTTTTTGTAGTCGGTGACCAGGGGAGCGCTTTGGCCGGCGGTGATCTTATAGAAGCCGCCCACGTTGAAATGGCCGGTCGCCACGGTCGTGGCCGATTCCAGCATGGTGTTCTTGACTCCCGAGGAGAGGCAGCCCAGGAAGACCAGCATGGCGGTGGCGCCGGCGATGGCGCCGCCCAGCATCAGGCTCCTCCGGCCATGGGTAAAAAGATTTCGAACGGCTATTAAGAACAGTATGGGCATTTAATCCTCCGAAGCCATAGCGCGGATGGGCGAGACTCGGGTCGCCATCAGCGCGGGATAAAGGGCCGAAATACAGGTGACGATCAACACCACGAAAAAAGCGCCGATTAGGCTTCCGGCATTCAAGGCGGGATAGAGCCGGGGGCCGGAGAAGAAAAAGTACATGAAGTCGTTTCCGGCCGGAATACCCGAGTGGCCCAGTAAAATCACCAGACTACTGCCCAGAAAGGCCCCCAAGGTGCCGAAGGCCAGTCCCAGTACCATGGTTTCCGTCAAAACCATGGATAAAACGAAGCTCCGTTGGGCTCCGATGGCGCGCATGGTGCCGATTTCACGGACCCTCTGCAGGGTCGCCATGACCACGGCGTTGTTGATGATGACCAGGGCCACTATGAAAATAATGGCCGTGGCGAAGAATAAGATGAGTTTGGCTACAAAAACAAATTGGCCCAGGTTGCCAGCGGCCTTCTGCCAATCGATGACTTTCAATCCCAGCTTTTCCTTGTCGCAGATGGCTTGGAGATCCTTCATGGTTTCCTTCAGGCGAGAGGGGTCCTTGAGGAGGATGGCGGCCCCGATGGCGACGCCTTTTTCCAACTCTTCTTGGCTGTAGGTCCGATCGATCAAATCCGCCCTTTGGATCTTGTCCCGCCCGCCCATTTCGGCCTTCACATCAATGTGTTTCTCCGTCGTTTGTTGCACGGCCGTGGTTCCGCCGAAAAGCTCGGCTTCAGCCTTGTCCCGGCTCACGAATTTGGCGCCCGCGGCCTTTTGCAGGGCTTGGGTCTCCGCGATTTTTTCCGGGGTCACGTAACCGTATAGGTCCCGGAAGGAAAAAAGATCCATGAGGCTGAGGGCCCCCGATACGCCTGATTTTTCCAGGCCCTTGAATTGGAAGGTGCCGTAAATTTTCACGCTTACCGCTTGCACATAGCCGGATTTGGTGTAGGCCTTGATGGTCAGCATGTCACCCGGCTTCACCCGGTAAAGTTCCAGGAGGGGAGCCAATTGGTCGTAGAACACCTTGTAACGGTCCAGGATATTGGCGTCGGTCGTCTCAAAAAAAGCCGAAAGAAGCTTGGCGATATCCTTTTCCTGGGACGAAAGGGTTTTTTGCAGGATTCCCACGGCCTTTTCAGTGGAAAGGGGATCCAATTGCAGGACAATTTCCCTGGTCTGGAGCCGGTTTTGTTTGACCAGATCCTGCAGGTCCGGATCTTTTGAAATTTTCTTGTTTTTTTCCACGACGCCTTCGCGGATCAGGTCCAGCCGGCGGGCGGCCTTTAGCTTGAATTGGTCTTCATACATATACTTCGAAAGCAACATGCCCCGGTGTCCCTTCGGGACGGCCTGGCCGTCGACGACCTGCATGCGGTCGAAACCCTTGGCGAAAGCGTCCAGGTCCGTGCCCACATAGGAAAGAAAAATCTGGTCCGAGTCGGGGACCAGGTAGGCAATCTTGTTTTCCAGGAACTCCAGGTGGTTCAAGGGGTCCCGGTCGAAACCTGCCCAGAATTCTTTCGAGGATGCCCTGGCAATATCCTTGTAGGACTGGGCGTCGACAGCGCCCTTGGTGGCAACCTTATCCAGTTTGGCCATATCGGATTGGATGACGGAAATCATTTGGCGCAAGTGGGCCTTGAGGCTTTCAATCTTCGCTTTTGTCTCCTTGGGTTTGGAACTTTCCGCCTTGCGTAATTTTTCCAGGATCTGGTCGATGGTGTTTCCGTAAACCACGATGGCCGTATTCACCCCCTCGGGCACCACTTGGGCCACGTTGGGGTGGGACATCAAGGGGCCCTTGATGCGGGAAAAATCGGGGATGGGATCGAGGTCCGGAATCTGCCAGCCTTCGAAGATGGCCGGACTATCCTTGGAGGAGGCCTGGTAAACCTGGAGATGGCCCGCGGCCGACCCAATGATGCTGCGGCTCATGGCCTTGTCCATGCTGTCGACCAGGGAGCCGCCGACCACGAAAAAGAGGGTTCCCACCAGGATGATCAGCCCGATCACAACGTTCAGGAAGCTGGAAAAAATATTCCGCAGCGAGGTTTGAAGGAGGAGTAGGACCCAGCTCATTATTTTTTTCCCGCAGCGGTTTTTTTGCGGACAGCGGGGGTTGCGTCGTCGGTGATCTTTCCGTCCGCTAAACGGACCACCGAATTGGCGTGGGACATGACCTTGGCGTCATGGGTTGAAAAGATGAAGGTGGTTTTTTCCTCGCGGTTCATTTCTTTCATCAGGTCGATAATGGTCTCGCCGGTGACCGAATCCAGGTTGGCGGTGGGCTCGTCGGCCAGGACGATCTTGGGGCGTGTCACCAGGGCACGGGCGATGGCCACTCTCTGGCGCTGCCCGCCCGAAAGCTCGCTGGGGCGATGTTTGGAGTGTTTGTCCAACCCGACTTTGACCATCAATTCCTCAACGCGTTTCGCCCTTTCGCCGGGAGTGAGTTTGCGCTGAAGCAGAAGGGGAAATTCCACATTTTGGAAAACGGAAAGAACGGGGACCAAGTTGAAGCTTTGGAAGATGAACCCCAGGGTATTCAGGCGTAGGTCCGTCAATTGGCGGTCGTTCAGGCTTTTGGTGTCATGGCCATCCACGAGCACCGTACCGGAGGTCGCCACGTCCACGCAGCCGATCAGGTTCAGCAGGGTGGTTTTGCCGGAGCCGGAGGGGCCCACGATGGAAAGAAAGTCGCCCTGCTTCACGTTGAGGCTCACCCCCTGCAGGGCCGGCACCACTACCTTATCGAGTGGATATTCCTTAAAGACATTCTGGATCGAGACGATGTCGCTCATCGGAGGCTCCGGTTTATAGATTTGTTTCGACCGGATTATGGTCCAAAAGCGGGTCGAAAGGAAAGACCCTAAAGACCTGTATTTATCGATTCTTTCTGGGCAAATCAGGCGATTAAATCATTTTAAATTAAAGTATTTAAGGGGTTTTTGGGGGTGGGAGAACCCACGGAATGAGTCATTTTTTAAAGGAAAATCGCCTGATTAGGCTCATAAAGTTTTCGCAAGGACCGTTGTATATATAGAAACAGGTAATGAAGGACGTTTCTTAATAGGTTGAGTGTGTTGGTTCAACCGGGTGAAATTGAAAGTCCGTCCATGTCCCGGGAGGGAGGATTTCTTGTCCATTCAAACGGCTCCTTTACCGCGTCAAAAGCCTGGAACCGGCTTTCGGCCCCATCTTTCCGTCCCACCCTGGAAGGGTGAAAAACTATATTTCAAAGGCGACGATTATTTCCGCGATCTTTTGAAATCGATCGAAAAATCCAGGATAAGCCTGGACTTCGAGTCTTATATCTTCGAACCCGGACACCTGGGGGACCGGGTGCTCCTGGCGCTTTCGAGGGCTGTGCGCCGGGGGGTAAGGGTAAGGTTGTTGGTGGATGGGGTGGGTTCCCCCGATTTCGCATCCCATTATGGTTCAAGGCTTGAAAAAGCCCGCATCCCTTTCAAGGTTTACCGATCCTGGCCCGTGTTTTTTTCAACAGCCTTCCGGTTATTCCGGTTCAAACGGTTGGGCCTGAGCTTTCGGAATATTCATTCCCTTTTTAACGGCGGCAAGCACCGCGACCACCGGAAGCTTTGCGTGGTGGATGGAAAACAAGTATGGATCGGCAGCTTCAATGTTTCCGATTGGCATATGGAAAAAATAAAGGGCCGGGAGGCTTGGCGGGACACGGGCATGGGGCTCTCCGGGGTGACGACCTATGTGTTCCGCCTGGCTTTCCTCATCGCCTGGGAGGACACCTGGCCGAACCGGAGGAGGAGAAAATACCGAAGCCTGATGAAGCGCTGGGTCGCGCGCGAGTCGATGCGGAACCCCATCCGTTTGACGGTTACCCGGCGTCTGAGGATTTTGTTCCGGAAGGAACTTCTCGCGCGGTTCCAATCGGCCCAAAAGAGAATCTGGTGCCTCGCCCCCTATTTCATCCCCAATCACGCCATGGTGAAGGCGCTGGCCGACGCGGCCCGAAGGGGTTGCGACGTCCGGTTAATCCTTCCGGGAAGGTCGGACGTTCCGATGGTCCGGTGGGCTTCCTTGAGCTTTTATCCGGCGCTTTTGAGGGCCGGGTGCCGGCTTTTCGAGTACCAAAAAAGCGTCCTCCATGGAAAAACCCTCTTCATGGATTCCTGGGTCTTGGTTGGTTCCAGTAACCTTGACCAGCGCAGCCTTCGAAAGGATCTGGAAATCAATGTGGAGCCGCAGGCATTAAAATCCGTCAAGGCCTTGGAACTGCAATTCCAAAGGGATTTGGCGCAAAGCGATGAAGTCATCCAAACCGATTTGGACCATCGGCCTCTCAGGATTAGGCTTCTTTCCTGGTTTTTTCTTCGTTTCCGCTTTTGGTTTTAATGGAAGAATAAAAGCTTCGAACCTGATAGATATCATAAATCTTTCCGGGAAATGTCCGTATCCTACAACTGAAGCCGATTCTTTCAACGGCACCTATGGGTGCCAGCCAGCTTAGGCTGGAAAAGAAATAAGAATCGGTCTCAAAAGCCGTTAGGGCAGGTTGGTTGTCAGAGGCGGTTGTCTTGAGGCTGATTCTTCCAACGACACCTATGGGTGTCCGCTGGCTCCAGCCGGCAAAAGGAAAAAAGAATCGGTTTCAAAAGAAGTCAGTTTGCGGTTAGTGGTTGGTTGTTCCAGGTCGTTGAGTTGTAGTCGATGGGTTGGAGGTATGACGCGGAGACAATTGAAATGAGGATTTATGAAGGTTGACGCAGGATAAAACCCTGGGTGCCCATTGGACTCCCGGGGTTTTTTATTTCATGAGGATTTTTGCGCCTCCAAGCTATGACGATCGTCATAGCTTTAGTCGGTCTCGGGCCTGACACTAGGGATGGAGGAATAGACCCGAATATGGAAACGATCGATTTCACCGACTTGGAAAAAGGCCTGGCTTCTGAAGAAGCCCGCCGGAGGCTGGATCAATTCGGCCCCAACCGCTTCGCACCGTCAGCCCCCTACGCCCGCCTAAAGGCAATCCTGAAAATTCTTGCCGACCCCATGGCTATCATGCTATTGGCCGCCGCCCTGCTTTATTTCCTGCTGGGCGATAAAAGGGATGGATTCATCCTGTTGGCCGCGGTTTTTCCGGTTTTGTTTGTGGACGTGGCCTTGGAATTCCGCTCCCGGGAAGCTTTAAAGAAACTGGCCCAAGCGGTTGCGCCCCAAGCCCTTGTCTTGCGGGACAAGGTCCAGATATCCGTTTTGACCGATGAATTGGTGCCCGGGGATATCCTTGTCCTTCATGAGGGGAACGGCGTCCACGCGGACGGGGTGGTGAGAAGGTGCGCCAACTTTTCCTTGGACGAGTCCCAATTAACGGGTGAGTCGGAACCGGTTTCCAAAAAGCCCCCGGAAAGCGAATTGGCGGAAACTTGGAATGAAAGTCATCTGTTTTACGCCGGGTCCACCGTCCTCACCGGGCAAGCCTACGGGGAAATCCTTCTGACGGGACGGGAGACCCGTTACGGGAAAATCGCCGAACTGGTGGACGTGGAAAGTGAGGAGCAGGCTCCCATCCAGAAAAAAATAGGGGCCATCGTCCGGCGGCTGGTGTTAATCGCGGGAGCGGTTATCCTTTTGGTTTTCGCCCTTACCTTTTGGAGGGGTTCCAGTGTCTCTTCCTCCATCTTGGCCGCCATCAGTTTAGGAATAGCGGTCATTCCTGAAGAATTTCCCCTGGTACTAACCGTGTTCTTAAGTTTAGGGGCATGGCGCTTGGGAAAAAAGGGAGTCCTGATCAAACGGCTTTCCAGCGTAGAAACACTGGGGTCCACTACCATCATCTGCGTGGACAAAACGGGAACCCTCACCCAAGGCCGATTCACCCTTTCCGCCGACCTCCCCGTTCCGGGAAATTTTTCCGAAGAGGATGTCATGACGGCTTCCATCCTGGCTTGTGAACTTTCGCCGGTAGACCCCATGGAAAAGGCCATCCTGGAGTTCGCCCGGGAAAAGGGTATCCAACCGACCCAGGTCCAGAAAAGCTGGAGATTGGCCCATGATTTCGATTTTGACCCCCGGGGCAAGCATATGTCCCATGTCTGGGAACCAACGAAGGGTGGGGAATGGCGCATCGTGGCAAAGGGAGCTTTGGAAGGAATTTTGGAACATTGCGAGGTTATTCCAAAGGAACGGGAATGGGTGGAAAGGGAAAACGCCCGCCTAGCGGGACAAGGCAACCGGGTCCTTGCGGTCGCCGGCCGGGAGGCTTCCGCCTTCACGGGAAACCGTTTGGAGGATGAAAGGGGATTGAGGCTTTATGGACTCCTCAGTTTTCAGGATCCCTTGAGGCCGGAAGTGGCGGCGGCGGTCGCGCAATGCCAGGAGGCAGGTATCAAAATTAAATTGATCACGGGGGACCATTTGCTCACCGCCCACGCCGTGGCAGACGCGGCGGGAATCGACCATCAACCGTCGGGAATGATGAACGGACCCGAACTGGAAAAATTAAAACCCGGTCTTTTTACCGAGAAAGTTTCCAAGGGCTCCATCTTCGCCCGGGTCAAGCCCGAGCAAAAATACGCGATCGTGGACGCCTTAGAAAAATCCGGTGAGGTCGTGGCCATGACGGGTGATGGCATCAATGACGCCCCAGCCCTGAAAAGGGCGCATATTGGCATCGCCATGGGGCGCAAGGGAACCGAAGTGGCGAAGGCGGCGGCCGGCATGATCCTTCTGGAGGATAGCTTTTCGGCCATCGTCGCCACCATCGGGGAGGGGCGGAGGATCTTCGCCAACATCCAAAAGTCATTTTCCTATCTGATTTCGTTCAAGCTTCCTTCGGTGGGCATCGCCTTGGTCTGTCCTTTGTTGGGCGTCCCTCTTTTACTGCTGCCGGTTCACCTGGTTTGGCTGGAACTTATCCAGCATCCGGTGTCCGCCCTCGTGTTTGAGGAAGAACCATTGGAAAACAACGAAATGAAACGCCCCCCCCGGGATCCAAGCGCACCCTTGTTAAGGAGCGGCCAGGTACTCCGCGCCGCCTTCTCCGGTTTATTTTTAATGACGGCTGTTTTATGGGTATACCTGGGCCATCTTTCCGGTGGAGTTGTCCACGCCCGAAGCTTGGCTTTCAGTGTTTACATTTTGGGAAGCCTGATCCACATCTGGGACGCCCGGGCCATGGACCGGCCGTGGTGGAAGGTGCCTTTTCCCAGGACGAAGCGTTTTTGGCTGGTTTGCGGTTCCGCGGCCTTGACTCTCCCCGTTTTGTTTCAAACCCCTTGGCTTGCTGCCGTTTTCCAAGTGGAACCCCTGGCGTTTTCGGATTGGGGATTGGCTTTGGTTTCGGCTCTGGCCGCAACTGTTTGGCGCGCTGTTGGATGGCCTATTCAAAAGAAAAATGATGGTGACCCCCGTCATAAGGGGGAAAGAATCCCGGGGGTATAAGGAAATCAGGAAATCGAACTTGAGGAGGCGTCCTATGGGTATCCTGGACTTCTGTAAACCCCTTTCCGAGCTGGTAGAAGAAAATCCAAAATATTTGGTGGTGCTCCGGCAATTGGGCTTGGACTCGGAAGTGGCCTTGGGGCTTTCCCTGGCCGATATTTGCTCGGTCCGGGGCTTTTCGGTCCGGGAGATTGAAATTCAGCTGGAGGCTTGCGCCAACCAATCCAAGTTATTGGATGAAAAGGCGCTGGCTGAATACGGCATTCCCGAGCTGATCGGCTACATCCTCTTTACCCACCATGATTACATGACCAAGGAATTACCCCGGTTGGAACGATTGCTGGCTTCAGCGGTCCAGGCCGATGGGGAAGCCCATCCGGAATTAATCGAGTTGAAACACCTCTATCACAGCTTCAAGGAATCTTTTTTACAGCACATGGGGGAAGAGGAAAGGCTTTTGTTCCCTTTTTATCTGTTGGTGGCGAGCACTGAAAAAGCGCCGGTCCTGGACGAGGAAGGTATTGAGATGTTGATCGGGGTCGTAAGGTATGAGGACGAAGAGATCCACAGGGATTTGAACCGGATCCGCGAAAAAACCCGGGAATACCATGTTCCGGCGGACGCGGGTGAGGATTACCGGAAATGGATCACCGATCTGAGGCTTTTGGAAATCGACCTACAGCACCATATCCGAGTGGAAAACCGGATCCTTTTCCCCAAAGTGATCGCCGCGGAAGCCAG
>CAZHFP010000019.1:0-7682 GCA_964531065.1 uncultured bacterium | reverse complement strand
CTCCATGGGAACCCGCATCAAGAAAAATCCGATTTTTAAAAACCGACAGGAAGCGGCTAAGTTCCTTTGCCCCAAGCTTTATGCCTATAAGGGAAAGAATCCTTTGGTCTTGGCCATCCCCCGCGGAGCGGTGCCGATGGGAAAAATCATCGCGGCGGAATTGGGAGGCGAATTGGACGTGGTTTTGGTCCATAAATTGGGAGCGCCCGGCAATCCCGAATACGCCATGGGAGCGGTCAGCGAAAGAGGAGCCTTGACGACGGCCGTCTATGCCCAGCATCTCGCGGTCACTCCCGGGTACCTGCAGGAGGAAATCCGGCACCAGGCGTGGCTGTTGGAACACCGCCGGAAGCTCTATACCCCCCACCGGGAACCCCATAGCGCCTCCAACCGGCTGGTGATCCTGGTGGATGACGGCATCGCCACCGGTTCCACCATGCAGGCGGCCATCCGTGAAGTGGAAGCCCAGCGTCCCGCCAAAATCATAGTAGCGGCGGCGGTGGCGCCGCCGGAAGCGGTGGATATTCTCAAGGAAGAGGCCGATGAAATGGTTGTTTTGGCGGTTCGCCCTGATTTCAAGGCGATCGGGGATTTCTTTCAGGATTTTACCCAGGTCACGGACGATGAGGTGGCCAGGATTTTAAAACAAAACCCACACTCGAAACATAATTAGAAATTCGGAATTTAAGAAGCAGTCAAAACTAACGCGTTTTACCGAACAGACGCGGAGGCCGCAGGGAAAAGATGGGATTGTTTTTAGGGATTTGGCTTTATTGCGGTTTAATTCCTAACTCCTTATTTCTAATTCCTGATTATTTTTTAGGCCGGTTGGTAGGAACAATAGGGATCGGCGGCCATGACATCCCCGGCCAGCGCGAAAGCCCGGGCCCGGGACCCGCCGCAAAGGGAGCGGTAATCGCAGCGTCCACATTTTCCCTGGAGGGCCTCGGGGTCGCGGAGCCTTTGGAACAGTTCACTATTTTGGTAAATATCCGATAGGTCATCCTTTTTGACATTACCCGCGGGCAGGGGGAGAAAACCGCTGGGGCAAACATCCCCGGTATGGGATATAAAGACGAAACCCCGTCCGTCGCCGACGCCCCGGGCGGTCCGTTGGAGCACCGGATCGGGTCTTTGCTTTATCACTTCCGGAAGTTCGGAGGGTTTCACGCCGTATCCCTGCAGAATCACCCGGCGGAAATGATGGGCCTCGGTGGTTTTGACGTCAAACCAGCCTTGCCGCAAAATGTCGAAAAGTTGTTTCAGGACTTTTTCCGTTTCCGGCGCGTTCAAGGCCTGTTCCTTTTGCGCCCTTCCGGTCGGCACCAGGAAAAAAACCGACCAAAGGTCGATGGAAAAACGGCGGATGAGTTGGGCGATTTCCCAAACTTGGTTTTTATTTTGGCGATTGATCGTGGTATTGATCTGGAGCTTGATTCCCAGTTCCCGGATATCCCGGGCCGCTTCCAGGAACCTTTCAAAGGTGCCAGGAACCCCCCGGAAAGAATCGAAGGTATCGGCGTTCATTCCGTCCAAGGATAGGGAAATGCGGTTGACGCCCGATTCCCTTAACTGCCTCAGCTTGGCTCGAGTCAGCAGGGGGGTGATGGAGGGCGCCAAAGCGAAATTCATGCCCCTCTTCGCGCATTCCCCGACCAAAATCATCAGGTCCTCCCTTTTCAGGGGATCCCCTCCCGTCAAAACAAAAAGCGGCACCTTCCACTCGGCGACTTTTCGAATCAGGTCAAGGGCTTGACGGGTCGTTAATTCCCCCGGGTAACTTTTGGATTCGGCCGTCGCCCGGCAATGGACACAGGCCAGGTCGCAGGCCCTCGTGACTTCCCAGATGGCGATATAGGGACGGTCCCCATAGCGGCTGTCGTTGTGCGCGAAAGGCTGGGCCGAACCGATTGATGTTTGCATGGGTTCTCCTTCGGGAAGAGTGGGTTTATGAATTCCCATCAACTTTAACGAACGGTGAAAGGTTCCTTTATGAGGAATGTCATAAAGGGTTGAAAGGCTTCCCTCTAATATGTCCCTATTTGAATATGGTGTTTTTTTGAAGGAAGGCTTCCGAATGCACTTATTGTTTTCCGCGGTTAAAAGGAGCAGTGATGAAAGAACCATTGATTATTCAAGGCGGCATGGGCGTCGCGGTTTCCAATTGGAAACTAGCGCGGGCCGTTTCTCAGGCCGGCCAATTGGGTGTGGTATCGGGAACGGCGATGGAAAATGTCCTAGCCCGGAGGCTTCAAAAGGGTGATCCGGACGGGGCCATGAGGCGGGCCCTGAAGCATTTTCCCGATCCCGCGATGGCGGGGAGGATTTTGGACCGGTATTTTATTTCGGGCGGAAAATCCGAGGGGGATTCCTTTAAAACTCCGCCCCTATTTTCTTTAAACTCCCCCAAGGATCTGGTGGAGCTCACGGTCGTCGCCAATTTCTCCGAGGTGTTTTTGGCCAAGGAAGGCCACGACGGTCTGGTAGGGGTCAATTTTCTCGAGAAGATCCAGCTTCCCACCCTGCCCTCGATCTATGGCGCCCTTTTGGCCGGGGTGGATTATGTCCTGATGGGCGCGGGGATTCCCCGGGCCATCCCGGCGATTTTGGACCAATTATCGGTCCACCAGAAAACGTCCTTGAAGCTCAACGTCCATGGAGCTTCCCCGGAGGACGATTTTCATGTGACCTTCGATCCGGACGACTTCTGGACCGTTCCTTCGGCCCCCCTCAAGCGTCCCAAGTTCATTGCTATCGTCGCTTCCGAAGTGCTGGGGATCACCCTGGCTAAAAAATCAACGGGCAAGATCGACGGTTTCGTCATCGAGGGCCCCACCGCCGGAGGCCATAACGCCCCGCCCCGGGGGCCGTTAAAGTTGAATGAGAAGGGCGAACCCGTCTATGGACCCAAAGACCAGGTGGACAGGGCGGCCTTCCGGAAATTGGGCCTGCCCTTCTGGCTGGCCGGGTCCTATGCCGACCCCCAAAAATTGAGGGAAGCCTTGGAGGATGGCGCGGCCGGCATTCAAGCGGGAACGATCTTCGCCTATTGCGAGGAATCGGGGTTAACGGACAGCCTCAAACAGAAAGTGTTTGAAAAAATACGGGGAGGTTCGATCGAGGTGTTTACCGATCCGGTGGCCTCCCCCGCGGGTTTTCCCTTCAAGGTCGTGCGCGTGGAGGGAACGCTTTCCGAGTCCCGTGAAAATGCCCAAAGGACCCGTTTTTGCGACCTGGGTTATTTGCGGATCGCCTATAAAAGAAAGGACGGTTCGGTGGGATTGCGTTGTCCGGGAGAACCGGTCAACAGCTATCTCCTTAAGGAAGGCCGGGAAGAGGAAACGCACGGCAAGAAATGTATTT
Source organism: uncultured bacterium (assembly GCA_964531065.1). Lineage (GTDB taxonomy): Bacteria > Oederibacteriota > Muellerivitia > Muellerivitales > Muellerivitaceae > PALSA-1180. The sequence goes on along the minus strand of CAZHFP010000019.1, from coordinate 4,319 downwards.
GCAACGGCCTGATGTCCGGGATCGGCCTGGGCCAGACGCGGAAAAACGGGGAACAGGAAAAACCGCTGGTGACCTCGGGGGACGATTTGCCCCGCGTGGGTTTGTTTTTAAAGGGCGGAAAATTCTCCTACACCGCGGCGGAAGTCATCGGATATTTGCTGGGGACTTTTCCGGCCGGTGTGAATCCCTTGGCGGTCGGATAGTCCGGCGAAAGTCCGGCAAAAATTGAAAACGAGAAAAGGAAAAGTGGATGTCTTATCTTGACCGGGTCTTGGACCCGCCTTCCTACGGATATGTCCGGGACCAAAAATTATATATCCCCACCCACGGGGAAATCCTCGGTGAATTTTTTCCCCGCCTGAATCTTTTCAAGACGCGGAAAAACTGGCTTTCCTTTTTCAGCTGGATGGTCATTGTGTGTCTCACCCCTTTTTTCTTCCTTTTTCTTTTCAAGTATTTCACTTGGCCGCTTTTCGTGATCGGGTTCGTTTACAGCATGGTGGTCTTGGGAACCCACGGGACCGTATACCTGCATCGCTACGCCACCCACCGCGCCTTTACCTTCCGCAACCGTTTTTGGCTTTTTATCGTCCGTAACCTGGTGATTAAACTCATCCCTGAGGAGGTTTACGTGGTATCCCACCATGTGCACCACTACCTCTCGGAGAAGCCGGGGGACCCCTACAACGCCCATGGAGGATGGCTCTATTGCTTTTTGGCGGACGTGAACCACCAATCCATCGCCCGGAACCTTTCCCGGGAGGATTACGCCGTGACGACCGCCCTAGTTCGGCACACGGGGATGGGGGAGAACAGCTACGAACAGTACCGAATTTGGGGAACCATCGCCCATCCGGTACGGACCCTCTTTCAATTCCTGTCCAATTGGTTTTTTTGGTTCGGTGTTTTTTATTTGGCCGGCGGGATGCCACTGGCGGTCACGATCTTCGGCTGGTCCGCCGTTTGGGCGGTGGGAGTCCGGACTTTTAATTATGACGGCCACGGCGGGGGCAAGGACAAGCGCCGGGAGGGGATTGATTTCAACCGTAGCGATTTTTCCATCAACCAAGCCTGGCCCGGCTTGGTCACGGGCGAATGGCACAACAACCACCACCTTTACCCCAACGGAATCCGGGCTGGCTTCCTGCCGTACCAATGGGATTACGCCTGGCTCTTCATCGAGTTTTACAAAGCCATCGGGGGGATCGGCCAAACAAGGGATTATAAACAGCAATTCATGGACAACCATTACCGGCCTTATTTGTTAAAAAAAGGGAAAAGCAAAAAACAAGGAAACCATAATTTATCCGGATGATTATTTTACGGAGGACAAGAATGCCCAAGGCAATCTGCCGATACCAAGATGGGGAATGCTATTGTCAAAGGTTAAGGGTTGGCTGCCGGCCGGGAATGATCGGCTGCCCCTTGCGGGGAAAAATCCGAATTGATTACGATGAGGAGGGGAGGGGGATTCCCTTGCCGCTCGAGGCATCGAAGAAGGCCCGTGCGCGCCATGGAAGAAAATATCCACTATAAACCCCGGATGAAAAAAAGGCCGGACCCCGATGGGATCCGGCCTTTACTGAGAAGCGTTTAATACATCAGCCAAGCCATCGCCATCAAGGTGTTGTTATCCGACGCGTTGCGTCCGGCGCCGTCGTAATTATCAGCGCTCCCATCGAACTTGCTGTAGGCCGTGTACTGAAGCGAGAATTTGGTGTTGTCCCAGGGCAGGTAATTGAGCTCCAGGATCCAGCCAGCGCTGTCGGGGATATTGTTCGACATGGCGGCATAAAGCAGGGGATCGTTGGAACCGGTGGTGGTGAAATAACCCACCGTCGCCCCGATTTTTCCCTCGTAATAATAAGTCAGGTCGCCCTTGAGGGATTGGAAAGTATCGGCGGCATTGGTGGTTTTCCCCGCCAAAACGGCGTTGGCCCAGTTCTGGTTTTCCCAGATACAGCTTCCCTTTAAGGTGATCGAGTGTTCCTTGCCCACGTATTGATATTGGGCGTCCACGCCAACATCCGAAATGGCGTCAAGGGGCGCGGCCGGATCGGTGAGGGGGTCGCCATTGGGATAGGTGTTGGTGCTGATGCCGAAGGCGCCCGCTTCGATGGAGTGCTCGTCAAAATCCTGGGTCAAGGCCACCCGCCAATAGGGAGCGTAACCTTGGATATCGGGATCACCGGTTGCCTCCCCGCCCTGCGGGGCGTTGCGGTAGGCGCAAAATTCCGCGTACAACAAATGATTCCAAAAAGCGTAAACGCCCAAACCGCCGACTCCTCCCCCTAAACCCTCAACCAAGGTTCCGGTGGAGGGTGTCATGGCCGTGTTGCCGCCGGCATAGGGAAATCCCCAGGCGGGCAGGGTGTTAAAGGGGTCCTGAACGGTCGGATTGTTGTTGAGGGTCAATCCCGCCACCAAGTCGGTGCCGCCCAATTTGTATTTATCGGCTATGCGGATGTCGGTGTTGTCGAATCCGAATGAACCGGAGGCCGAATCATAAGTTACCTGCACAAAAGCCCCCATTTTCGGGGAGAGCGCTCCGGCGTAAAAAAGGCTGAACTGGCTGGGAAATTCCAATTGGCCGTTTTTATCCGAACCATTGGCCACCACTCCCGGAGGCGGCGTCTGGATGAAAGTGTCAGCTATCTGCATCATCGCCGCGATGGGGGGATTTTGGCTGAAGGACAGCCGGTAGCCCTTTTCGTCGGAGCCGTCTTTCAATTGTTCGGTGTTTTGGGCGACGTATCCCTCTAATTTAAAATCCCTGCCGAAACTGGTCAGTTCCGGATAGGCGGTGTGGCAGGCGGTGCAGGACATCCCGGTTTGACGGGCGAAGGTCGGTAAAGCCTGGACTGGAATAGCGATAGACCATAACCAAAAGCCGGTCAAACTGGCGATCAAGACCGCTTTCAAAGAATTCGAACTCATTTTAAACCCCCCGTTTATTTATAATCCTTGATCAGAGTTGATTGTCGCGCTACCCGCGACCGGTTTCCGAAGAAAACATACTTCATCCGCCACATCATCGATTCAACAAGGTGTTCCCTATATGACGGAGATCATATGGATGGATCATATTCCTCCCGAATTTGAAACGAAAAGGAGCCTTATTTTTTTTCATCTTTCCCGTTTTGCAGTGACCGCAAGTATTTGATTGTTTCTTGTATCTGCTCGTCCGTGAGCTTTCCCTTGAATTTTGGCATTTTTTTGTTGCCCCCGCCCACCGTTTTAGCGATTTCCGCATCAGTCATCTTGACGACCTCGGCCCTGGTCAAATCGATCTTGTCCTGGTCCACTTTCAGGACCTTGGCCATCTTGGCCAGACCTTTGGCGTCCTTGCCGTGGCATTGAGCGCATTTGCCTTCAAAAACTTTCTGGCCGGGAGGGAGAATGCTGTCCGCCGCCAGCGCGAAAGAGGCTAGGAATAAAGCCAAGGCGCCGCCGATGACCGCTTCGCCAATGAAAAGCCTAAGGGGCTGCTTGTTTTTGGCTGGTATTGATGCATCCTTGTGGCTCATGAAGCTCTCCTTTTAATTGAGGTACAAACTTAAACATCAAATCGTTGGATTGAGTTAAAGCAAAGAAAGTGCCAACGAATATCAGCGTAAAGGGGTTATTTTTGCTGTGGTTGACGGGATAAAAGAGGGAATAAGGACTGACGGCTATGGTGCGGACGCCATAGCGGCCGGACCCCGCCAAGTATCAAAGATTGGCGGATGCCTTCACCCACAATTGGAGGAGGGCGGCATAAAGGCTCGGACGCAGACTTTTGGGATAGGGATTGCCCGGCGGCAGGCCCTTCATCAACCGCCGATGGGCTTCTCCCAGATGGTGATAGGGCATGCCGGGAAATAAATGGTGGGTGGCGTGGTAACGGAGCCCCACCGGCGCCCAAAGGGGCGTGACCAGGGGATTACCCGGAATATTGATGGAATCCAGGAATTGCTCGGCGAAGGTCATCTCGTGGTTGGGCGGATTCCGATAGCTGTGGGCCGCCAGGGTCCTCAGTCCGTTAGTGAATAAAATAAAAACGGCCGTGGCATACCAAAGGATCAGGACCTTCCAGGGAAGGATGCCGAGCGCCATTAAGGTCATCCCCGCGGCCGCGTAAGCGAAAGTCATGAATTCCTGGGCCCACCAAATTCTTTTTTCCCTTTCGTCCGGCAGCGGGCGTTTGAACCCACCGCCCACGGCCAAGGAAGAGGCCATTTCCCAAAGGGGTTTTCGGAGCGGCTGGACGATGTAGGAAAGGGGGGTCGCGACCAGGAAGCGGACAAGAAAGAGGATGGGCGCTGCCAGCATGGAGGCCA
>CAZHFP010000018.1:25367-27475 GCA_964531065.1 uncultured bacterium | reverse complement strand
TTCGTCGCTAACACCAATGGTAGACGCTCCTCGCAATGACATCGAACTGAGTCACGACTTTCTTAAAAGGGAGTTAACTATATAAGTCCCTTTCAAAAACTTAAAACTTCAAACTCAAAACCCAACCCCGAGGTTATTTCTTGCCCACTGTTTTCGCCAGTGTCAGCGTCACGCTCATTCTTTTTTATCTCACGACCTTAGGGATGGCTTATATCCATCAGCCTCCCTTGACGCTGGAATTCCACATGATCTGGGGGTTGTTTACCGCGACCCTCATCGTTCTTCTTCAATGTTTGATCTTCGGCTTCTTCATCGGGAGCGGCAAATCCATCAAGCGGGTCGTGCAGGAAAATGGATTGAGCCCCGATTGGGTTCAAAAGACCAAGGATTACAAAAACCAATCCTATCCCGCCTTGATGCTGGCCATCCTCGTTTCCGCGGCGGCGGCGATCCTAGGCGGGGGAGTGGCCGCGGGATTGGTGTCCCTTTGGGTCCACCAGCTTTTCGTTTGGACCGCCCTTCTTTTGAACATCCGCTCCCTTTGGATTTCCTACAAAGTGGTGGTGGAGAACGTCAACGCCATCCACCGGATTAACCAGGAAGTTCAAAAATTAAAAGCGGGAGGGCATGTGCCGGCGGCGCCCCCGCCCAGCCCCGAGCAAAAAATGCCGCCGGCCCAGGTCCGGGCCAACCAAGCGGCGAATTTTTATTTTTTATCCGCCGCGGTTTGGGTTCCTTATCTCTATATGAGGTGGTCCTTAGGCAGCCGCACCTTTCCTTTTTGGCCCTTTTTGGGGTTGAGCGGGGTTTGCCTGCTGATCGGACGGTTGAAATCGAGGAAAACCCCCGCCGCTTGAGAGTTTTGGGGTGAAAATCTTTATTTTTCAGTAGGACTCATAAATAAATGAGCTAAAATGACGGCCCTGTTCGTCTATAGAGGGTGCCGCGGTGGATATTAAGATGAAAGAGGTTGAACCCGTTCCCATGGTTAATTCGATTCCCCAAAAATTTTGCTCCGCCCTTCTATTGTGCGTCCTGTTTTTTTCCGCGTCCCGCGCTTTGGCGGACAATCCCAATGATTATCTGCACACGAGGACCTATGTGGGGATTCTTGGAACCTCCGTCAGCGTCGAGAATTCCACTTTGTTCAACGGCCAGCATTATTCCAGGATGAATTACCCCGCTTATGAAATCGACTTGATTCCCAAACTGGACCAAAGTTTTGGGCTCGGCGTTTTGCTGGGCCACCGGGAAGAAGCCTACGCCGTGGAGCTGAGCTATTGGCAGTCCAGCCATAACGCTTCTTTTGGACCGGCCTCGGTGTCTTCCACAACGGCTTCCACGCCGGTGGAAATTCCCCTGGCCCATGATTCGGCGGTGGTCCATTCGGTGAATCTGGATTTCAAACGATATTTCTTTACCGAGCTCCAGATCCAGCCCTTTATTAATTTGGGCGTCAGCTTTCCCTGGATCGTGGTCAACCATGGCGCTGAGGATGTGGACGGCGATTTTTCATCCTTGACCCTGGCGGGTTTGGGCTTGAACCTAGGCATCGGAGTGGAATATTACTTAACCCCGAATTTTTCCGTCCTCGCCGGAGCGACCCAGCGCTGGGCGAGTTTCGATCAAGCCAAAGGATTCGGCGTTGATTTTTCCACTTTAGCGCCCTATGGGGGCACGGCCAGTGATGGGGGAAGCGGTCTGGATTTCATCCTGGGAACCACTATCGGATTTCAGTGATTTCGAAAAAAGGGAAGGGCTTGGCATGAAAAAGTTTTTTACTATTTTACTGTTCGGGTGCTTGGGGCTCAGCGCCGCTTTGATGAATATGTCCTGTAACGCCACCTCCCCATCCTCAGCCAATTTCGAGAGCCCCCTGCAAACGATCGTGGCCATCAATCCTTCTTTTACGGCGACTCCGACCTTTACCTTCACCCCGACTTCCACCCATACCTGTCCGCCGGCTGATACGGCAACCTTCACCCCGACCGGAACGCTGACGCCTTCCTTGACTCCCACGGTTACTTCCACGGGCACCTTGCCCCCCACCCTAACGCCGACCTCCTGCCCCTAACCTAAGGATTTAGGGGTTCGGACCCCTGAATTTC
>CAZHFP010000018.1:0-25267 GCA_964531065.1 uncultured bacterium | reverse complement strand
ACGCCGACCTCCTGCCCCTAACCTAAGGATTTAGGGGTTCGGACCCCTGAATTTCCAGCGCCCGGGGGGTTGAGGAAGCTTCCAAAACCTTATTCTTCAGCCATCTTCCCCAGCCACATCAAAGTTTTCCTTATATTTCATAATAGCTTGGGTTAAAATATGCCCTCATAAGAGGCCCATTAGGTTTTTGGCCTGTTTCCGTGAATGAAAAAATTCAAGGATGGAATAATTAATGAAATGGAATAAAGCCGGATTGGCAGTGATGAGCCTCATGTTTTTTATCGGGTTGGCCACAGCGGCTTTTGCGCAGCAGGACGAAGAAGAGACCGGTAAAAGGGATATCATTAAAAACCGGACCTATATCGGAATTGTGGGCACTTCCGCCACCATTGATCAATGGGGCGATTTTCAGGGTTTGTTTTCCTTTCATTCTATCAGCGGAGCTTCTCCTTTTATTGAACAAGACACGGTTCCCTCGATCACCCGAAATTTTGGCTGGGGCGTCATCCTTGGGCACCGGGAGGGTCCTTGGGCCGCGGAAATGAGCTTTTCCCAAAGCGAGCACACCGCTGTCTATACCGGCGGAACCGCGGTGACGATTACCCATCCCGCCAGTTTGAATTCCATCGATTTCGACTTTAAACGCTACTTTTTTACCGCCAGCCCGGCCCAACCCTTTGTCAGTTTGGGAATGTCCTTTCCCTGGCTCTGGATCCGCCAAGGGTCCTACTTACTTGATTCCAGCGGCAATACGCTGGAAACCGCCGATGAAACTATTTCCGGAATTGGTTTAAACCTGGGCGCGGGTATCGAAATTTATTTGAACCAAGATATTTCGCTGTTGGGCGGGGCCTTTCAACGATGGACGGGTTTTGACCAAATCAACGGCGCGGCAAAAATACCCTTTAATCAGATGTATTTTGACGGCAATCCCGCCGACATAGGAGCCATTGAGGGTGACGGGCTCCACCTTTACGCCGGAGCCACCTTTGGTTTTCAAATGTAAGGGCTGAAGGCAGGCAGGAAGCCATTTCCCGCCTTCCCAGGCTTTCGTTGGCGGCTTTAAAAATTTAGCGGTAAGATTGATCCGTTGATGGCTGGTTTTGTTCCTTTCCGATGGGAAGGATCCAAAATTCGGGAAAAGTCAGGTGAAAAAATGGCTATCCGTGGTAAAAAAATATCAAAACAAACGATAAAAAAATTTTTGGCGGGGGCGGTTCTCCTTTCCGGTTTAATTTTTCCCTTGGCATGCTCGGATAACAATTCAAACCCCACCCAGCCCTCGGCGCCGGGCGGAGGCGGCGGAGCGGCCGCGACTTCGACGCCTACTGGAACGCAAACTCCCAATACGCCCACCAAGACCCCGACGCTGGCCGCGGGGGTCAATACGCCGACCCCCTCGCCGACCTCTTCGATTAATTTCGTATCCAACTTCTCGACGAGCGCGGCTCCCCGCTGCATGGATCTCAATGGCACAAATATTACGGTGGCGGAGAGTGAGGTCACGGTCGGCGGAATTGTGACAGAGCGTGAGTCCTTCGCTGGCGCGGGAACGTCTAACCTGACGCTTAACAGCGTTGGCAATGTGATTGGGACCGGTTGTCCTTCGATTCCACCGGCTGCCACCCCGGCGGTTTTTGTACCGCTCCTCATTGGACTGGGGCAGATACAAGGCTATGTCAATCCGGGGGGCAATACTCCCGGTGCTTGGGCCGCGGTTCTGGATTTAACCGCAGGTGGCGGGGCTACACTCTACACGGGATACTATAACAACGGTTTCAATGGTTGGCACAACCCCCCATTAGGCGTATTTGAAGATCAGAACTATATGCCGTTTCAAGCCACGTCTTACGGGGGAGTTCCGTTTCATAATCCAAAAGGCATTTGTTCCGATTCATTCGGCCATATTTATTTGGCCGACACGGGTCTGGGATTTGTGGATGAGCTTTCTCCTTTTGAGGGCACTTGTCCCGAGCAGGCGCTTCCCCTTCACCGGTGGAATGGATTCCCCGGCGTAACGAAGGGCGGCACTGGGTCCGTCTTCGCTTCGCCCGCTGTTGTCTTCAAATCGCCTTACGCGGTCACTTGTGATACCTTGGGCAATGTCTGGGTCGGTGACTCAGACTCCTCTTATCCCAACTCTTACATGTCCGAATATACCTCCGGCGCCACCACCATCCTCCAATCCTGGCAGGGAATTCCCGGCTGCCAGGTGCATGGCATAGCGGTCAATTCCGGATCCGGTAATGTTTACGTGGCGGACGCGGGGAATCATCTAATCGAGGAATACTCTCCGACCGGGACGCTTATAACCGCGTTCGGCGATCCCGGGCCTGCGGCCAATGAGACTTATCCCTTCTCGCCTTCTTGTATCGCTTTTTCCGGCGGGTTTATTTATGTGGGGGATACGGCTAACGATTATATCGACGTGTTCCAGTGACCGGGCCAAGCTTCCGGATTTTGGCCGGTTGATCAAAAGGATTTAGGGATCATTTTAGTTTCTTGTCTTAAGCCGGGGCCAAGCCCCGGCTTTTTTATTTGAGGGGTTCTTTCAAAAGGAAAAAATGCCAAGCTCCGATTCCTCCTCCAACCCGAGGGAAAAACAAGCGAAGGCCAAGGCCCTTTGGATGAAGGGCTACCGGGCCCAAGTCAACGGGCGCATTGAAAAGGCCATGGACTGGTATAAGGAATCGCTGGGACTTTTCCCCACGGCGGAAGCCCACACGTTTTTGGGCTGGGCCTATTCTTTCCACGGAAATTACCAGGCGGCCATCGAGGAATGCCTAAAAGCCATCGCCACCGACCCTTCCTTTGGAAATCCCTACAACGATATCGGCGCCTATTTTATCGAGCAGGAAAAATGGGAAGAGGCGGTTCCTTGGCTGGAAAAGGCCCTCCAGTCTGAGCGCTATGAGCCCCGCCATTATCCCCATTTCAACTTGGGCCGGGTCTTCGCCCATTTGCGGAAGATGGAAGAGGCAAAAGAGCAGTTTCAAAAAGCCTTGGAGATATTTCCCGACTATCCGCCGGCCCTGCAGGCTCTCGCCCAAATTCAAAGCCGGTTCAATTAACCTCATTTTTATTTTTGAAGGGGCCTGTGTTAGGATGGTTCTTCCAAAAAAAAGCGGATTTGACAGGAGTTTTTCATGCTGCAAGCCATTAAAACCTTCTCTTTGCTGGGAGGGGACTGGGTCCTCATTCTGCTCATCGCCTTGTCGCTTTGGTGCCTGGCCGTGATTTGGGACCGGTTTTTTTTATTCCGCTCGAAGGCGAAGGACGCCGAACTGTTGGGGAATCAAGTGCCCGAACTGCTGGCCCAGGGCAAACTGCCGCAAGTTCAAAAATTAGTGGAAAAAGCCACTTCCCCCGAGGGAATTATTTTGAGGGAAGCCCTCCGCCATCTTTCCCTGGGCCGGGAAGGTTTGGAGTCTTTCATCGAAAGCCGCAAAATTCAGGAACGAATGATATTGGAAAAAAATTTGCTGATCCTGGGAACCTTAGGCAATAACGCTCCCTTTATCGGCTTGTTCGGGACCGTGCTGGGCATCATTAAGGCCTTCAACGATTTAGCCGTCGCGGGAACCTCCGGGCCCACCATCGTCATGCGGGGGGTTTCGGAGGCTTTGGTGGCCACCGCCATGGGGCTTCTCATCGCCATCCCCGCGGTGGCGGCCTACAATTATTTCCAAGGAAAAATTAAGCGCTCCATGCTCAACTCGGACAGGCTCTCGCGGCTGCTGTTGGCCTATCTCGGGAAAAAGAAAAGATAATTCCATGTCCTTTTCGACCCAGGAGCCCGACGAAGCCATCACCCAGATCAACGTGGTGCCTTTGGTCGACATCATGCTGGTGCTTTTAATCATCTTCATGTTGACGGCCAGTTTTATTTCCAGTCCCTCGGTCCCCGTGAATGTCCCCAAAGCCTTGACTTCCAACCCGACGGCCCCGGCCAGCCAGTCGCTGGTTTTAAACATCCGCGGCGAGATTTTTTTTCAAGGGAAGAGGACCGACCAAGAAAATTTAAAGAAAATGCTCCGGGAAGCGGCGGCCCTGAATCCGGACCTTCGCGTCGTCCTTTCGGCGGACGCCGCTGTGACCCATGGAAAAGTGGTGGAACTGCTGGACCTGGTCCGGCAGGCGGGGGTGACGAAGATCGCCCTGGGAGTGGCCAAGCCTTGAACCAGCGGACTTTTCTTTCCCTTGCCGTAAGGCCCTGGTCTTTTTCTTTGGGAACCCATTTAGCTTTTTTTTTGATCTGCGTCATTCTCGGCCGCGGCCGCGCGTTGGATTTAACGTCCATCGACCTGGATTTGACCGCCTTATCCATCAGTTCCGTGGGTTCTCCGAGCGCCCCGCCGGAGGATGAGTGGCGCAAGCCGATGGTTCTCCCGCGAAAAATCATTCCCGTCCCACAGCCGGAAGTGAAAGTTCCGCCGAGCCCTCCCGCCCCCGCTCCCGCGGTTTCCAGCGCGGGGGGACCTGGAACGGGCGCCACTCGATCCATCGCCCAGGTCAGTCAATTGCCCCATTTCGTCAACCAAGTGAAAGCCCAATATCCGGAGCAAGCCAAGCGGGCCAATATTGAGGGCGTGGTCATTTTACAGGTGGACATTGATGACGCCGGTGGGGTAAAAAAGGTAGAATTGATCCAGGGTTTAGGGTACGGTTGCGATGAAGCGGCACTCGCCGCGGCCCAGCAATCCACTTTTACTCCCGCCTTCGCGGGCGGGGAGCCGGTGCCGGTGAGAATCCGCATCCCCTACCGATTTAAGTTTGAATATTAGGAAAAGGAACTTTCATGAAATTGGCCTTGAAAGGTTTTTATTCGCTTCTTTTGCTCTGTTCCGTTCTTTCGGGAGCGGCCCAGGCGGGACAACAGCTTTACCTTTCCGAGTCCCCGAACGGCAGGTACCGGGTGGTGATTGAGCAGGTTCTCGACCGCCGGGTCGGCGATAAGTTTTTTTTCCGCTATTCCCTCGAATGTGTCAACACCCGCAATCTTCAGCACCATTTTGAGATCCTTCAGGGGGGAAGCCCCTTGGTGCATGAGACGGAAAAGGGAACCTTTCAAGTCTATGCCGAGCCGGACCCCGCGCCCGCGCCATCGCCGGATGATCTCTTTGACGACCATTGGTCCTCGATCCGTTTTTCCTGGGCCAGGGATAGTTTGAAGTTTTTTGTCCGCCTCGAGGTCATTGAAGGAAGCTGGAAAACCTATTTTGTGGACGTGAACAGCGGAAAAACCACGGATGTGACCGCCGACCTTGAGTCCGGCCTGACGGAAAAGGTCAATGTCAAGGAATGGGACTGCCAACAGCCTAAAGTGGAGCTGGTGAAATGGACGAAACCCCACTTGGCGTTCTTCAAGCTGACCAGTGTTTGCGGGAAAAAAAAGGAAGTGGAAAACAACAAGCTTTTCTACCTGACCGATTCGGTCTTGTTCGACGCCGTCAAGGCGCAGGTCGTTTCCGATTGCCGGGATTGCAAGGATGAAAAATCATTGAAGGTTTTTAATAAATATTTCATCTCCACCATCCCCACGCCCACCCCGACGCCCGAGGAAACGCCGACAACGCCCTAACGGGCATTGGACCGGTTCATTCTTTCGAGGGCGCGGCCGGCCGTTGTAATTTGTCCGCTCCCGCTTTATTCTCCTTCTCTAATTTTATTCCCCCGGGAAGGCCCTTTCGATGAACCCTGTTCTTTACCGCGCCCTTTTTTTCACGGGTCTGGCGGCGCTTTTTTCCTCTCCCGTCCTGGCCGCGGTGCTTTCGGGAAATATTTTGGAAAAGGGAACCCAAGCGCCGGTTCTGGGCGCCAGCCTCTATTGGGAACCCTTAGATTCCCCAACACCTTTAGCCCCGCCCGCCGCCGTGACGGGAACTGAACCTCCCGCCTCCACTCCGGGTGCTTCTCCCACGATGACTCCGGTTTCTTTTTCCGCCGATACGGATTTAAAAGGAAAATATCAAATCGCCGTCCCCGAAGGCCTTTACCGGCTGACGATCGCGGGGGAGGGTTTCCAGAAGGTTGTCCTTTCTCCCTTTACCGTGGATCAAGATTCGAAGAAGGATTTTTTTCTGGTTCGGGAAGGATTCACGCTGCCGGAAGTGGTGGTTTCAACCGCGAAGGGAGCCCAAAGCTCGGTGAGTCATGAGGCTCTCTCCAAAGACGAGCTGAAATCCGTTCCGGGAACGGCGGGGGATGTTTTGCGCGCGCTTCAATCCCTGCCGGGCGTCGCCGTCGCCGGGGATTTTTCCGGCCAATTGATCGTGCGGGGGGGCGGGCCCCAGGACAATCTTTATCTGATGGACCGGATTCCCCTAGCCTTTCCCTTTCACTTTGGCGGGCTCATCTCCACCGTCAATTCGGACCTGATCCAAAATGTGGATTTCTCCGCCGGCGGGTTTGGCGCCCAATACGGCAACTACTGGGGCGGGGTGGTGGATATCACCGAACGGAACGCGCGCCAGGACCGGTGGGGAGGCCGGGCGGAGGTGAATATGCTTTTATCCGAGGGGCTGGTGGAAGGCCCGGTTACTTCCGATAGTTCCATCGCCTTGGCGGGGCGCCGAAGCTATCTGGAACTTTTAGGCGGGGGATTTTTCAACGATTTCACCGCCATTCCTTCCTTCGGCGATTATCAAACCAAATATAATTGGGAAGAATCCCGGGACACCCATTGGGATTTCCAGGCCTTCGGCAGCGACGACCGGGTAGGCGCGGTCATTAAGCCTGATAATCCAGCGGCCCAAAAGGACCCGGCCCTCGCCGGGGACTTTGAGTTTCACAATGGCTATGACAGCCAGGGCGTAAATTACAGAAGGCTTTTCGGCGGCGCGGATACCTTGTTGGCGACGCTCTACCACACGAATTTCTTTTTCGACACCCACCTGGGAAGAGACCTTCACCTGGACATCAACTTCGAGGATTTTGGGGGCCACTTTGATTGGCTCCATGATTTCAAGGACGACAGCCAGCTAAAAGTAGGGCTGGAGGTCGACCATACGATTACCGGAAACAACTCTTATTTTGTGGAGCTGCCCGGAGAAGGACAGCCGAGTTTTGATTTAAGCACGGCGGAAAAGATCAGTGCCAGCGAGACGACCTTTGCGGATAATATTGGGACCTATGTTGAGGAAAAGTTTAAAGGATGGGACCGGCTGGAATTGACAGCGGGCCTTCGGGCTGATTTTTTAGCTTATAACTCCCATTTCACCTGGGGTCCGCGCCTATCGGCTTCCTATCTTTTATTCCCCGACACGACCTTGAAGGCTTCTTATGGCACTTATTTCCAACTGCCCTGGCAGGGGCCCTACTTGGACCCCAGTTTCGGCAATCCCCATTTACTTTCGGAAAAAGCCGTGTCCTCAATTTTGGGAGTGGAGCAAAAGCTCAGCGATGGTCTTTATTTCCGGGTGGAAGGCTACAACAAGGACCTGACGGATGTGGTGGTCCCGGACCCGGCGCTTCATTACAACAACACGGGAACGGGCTATTCCCGCGGGGTTGAATTTTTTCTGCGGCGCCCCCCCACCGAGCGTTTTTTCGGATGGATCTCCTACGCCTTCAGCGATTCCGTCCGGCACAACGCGCCGGGGGACACCCATGTGTATGATTATGACCAGCCGAATATCGCTACCGTGGTCGCCAGCTATAAAATAAATCCCGGCTGGGAAGTGGGGCTCAAGTGGCGCTATTCTTCCGGCTTGCCGGATACGCCTATTACAGGATCAACTTATTCGCCGGTGACCATCGATGGATTGGTTTATAGCCGCTACTCGGCCATCTATGGCCCCGTCAATTCCAGCCGCCTGCCCGATTATCAGCGCTTGGATCTGTCCACGTCCTTCGCGACGGTATATAACACCTGGCAGTGGCGTTTTTATATTGAAATTCTCAATGTCTTGAACCACCCCAATGTTTTCGCCTATGACTACAACGAAGACTATTCGAGCAAAACCGCCATCAACCAAATACCTTTTCTGCCCTATATCGGCTTCGAGGCGAAGTATTAACGGCGTTCAATGTGGATTAGTTGTCATTGCGAGGAACGAATTATGTGACGAAGCAACCCAAGTTCATGGGTTGTTTTCGCTTTTAGACTGCCCGACAAGTCCACTTCAAAGGCATATTAAATACCCAATAACTGGGGTTGCTTCGTCGCTAAAACCAATGAAGGATGCTCCTCGCAATGACAGATAACATCAGCTAAACATTGGGCAAAGGGACTCAAACATTACTTCCCTTAAATCCAATAAAATAGAGGTTTTTAAGAGGCTTTTTTATTCTTCAGGAAAGATGGTGCCTGCCGTTAGGTATTACAGGAGAAAACAATGATCAACGGCATCAACCCACTCGACTCGCTTTTTTCTAATAGTTCCTCCAGCTCCGCCTTGGATCCTTTAGGGTCTTCCTTGAATTTTGGAACGACTTTCGACCAGGCCATGGTTCAGGCTAAAACGCCCGGCGATAAAGCGAAGGTTCTTTTCGCCCAGGCGAAATTCAATGAGCAGCTGGCCCTGGCGGACATGTTTTCCGGTTCGCCCTTATCCCTTGGGTCCGGACTGTCGGATCTTTTTAGCACGGGCGGGTCTCTGGGACTTCCGTCTTGGGCCTACGACGCCCAAAGGGTTTTGGGGAATAACTCCGACGCGGCGAAGATGGTGGGTTTAAGCCAGCAAGCCGCTCTTTTGGCGCAATCGACTTTTTCCGATCCCTTAAGTTCGCTGGGAACCAGCGGAAGCGGATTCGATTCCCTTTTTTGAATAAGTTCTTTTGACGGCCCATCCTTTCCCTTTAAAAAAAGAAGACCCGCCCTTAAACTAGTTCTCGTATTACTTCGCCTTCCATGAATTTTCCCCCGGAAGGACCACCTGAACCCCATGAAAGGAAACTGCCATGCCCGTTCTTGATTTTCCCTTAAGCCGGTTGAAAACGTATAAGGGCATTAATCCCAAACCGAAAGATTTTGACGCCTATTGGGACAAGGCCCTTCGGGAGATGCGGAGCGTGAACCCCCGGCTGGAGCTTATCCCGAATAAAACCCTGAAGGTTTCTTACGCCGATTGTTTTGACATGTTCTGGACCGGTGTGGGCGGCGCCCGCATCCACGCGAAATTGCTCCGGCCGAGGAAGGCCCCCCATCCCCACCCGGCCCTTTGTGTTTTTCACGGCTACAGCATGTCCTCGGGGGACTGGAGCGACAAGCTCAACTATGTGGCGGCCGGATTCACGGTGGCTGCCATGGACGCCCGCGGACAGGGCGGATCTTCGGAAGATAAGGGCGGAGTCAAGGGCAACACCTTGAACGGCCACATCATCCGCGGATTGGACGACGCACCGGAGAAGCTCTTGTTCCGGCAGATTTTTTTAGACACGGCGCAGATGGCGGGGATTGTCATGGGATTTCCCGAAGTGGATCCCAAAAGGGTCGGGGCGATGGGCGCCAGCCAGGGCGGAGGCTTGACGCTGGCTTGCGCGGCGCTGGAGCCCCGACTCAAGAGGGCCGCTCCCATCTATCCCTTTCTCTGCGACTATCAAAGGGTGTGGGAAATGGATCTGGCCAAGAACGCCTACGATGAGCTCAAAACCTATTTCCGCCGGTTCGACCCCAACCACCTGCGGGAAAAGGAAGTCTTCACCCGGCTGGGTTATATTGACAACCAGCACCTGGCTTCCCGGATCAAGGCGGAAGTTCTCATGGCGGTGGGGCTGATCGATGACATTTGCCCTCCTTCCAC
Organism: uncultured bacterium; assembly: GCA_964531065.1. Lineage (GTDB taxonomy): Bacteria > Oederibacteriota > Muellerivitia > Muellerivitales > Muellerivitaceae > PALSA-1180. The sequence goes on along the minus strand of CAZHFP010000018.1, from coordinate 15,524 downwards.
CCAGTTCGCCGCCTTCAATAAAATCCGCTCAAAAAAAGAAGCGGTGATTTACCATGATTTTTCCCATGAGTGGATCCCGGAGTTCGGGGACAAGGCTTTTAATTTCTTGATGGGAATGTGAAAAAGCCGTCGTTCGTCGTCCGTCCTCCGCTGTCCGCGAAATCGAAAAGTCCAAAAACAAACCTAGTGATTCCATCAATTGCAGGGGCAAGGCATGCCTTGCCCTTGCGGAGTCAAAATCCGGGAGGCAGGATCGTGATCGAGCCTAAATCCCAAATTTCAACCACGTTATTTTCCAGGGTGATCACATGGCCTTTGAATTCCCCGCTGGCACCCTTGAACTGTTCCGAGGCGATGGTCCCTACTTTTTGTGTCCGAAAATTGCCTACCCTTTGACCCTTGGTTAATTCCATAAAATGTTTCCTCCGTTCGAGTTGAAGCACTAGAATCATGCCTTGAGGGATGCTAGCAGAGTCGGGCGGGAAATGACGGGAAGCGGCAAAAATAAGGTCAGCGGGGGTCCTTTTGTTTCAAAAAGACTACTGGGAAAGAAAATCATTGGCAGACCGCCGGTCCCCGGACCACCCGGTGATCCGCCAATATGTGGCCCCCAAACTGGACCTTGTCCGGCGTTTTGTCCCGCTGGAAAGGGAAACCAAAGTTTTGGACTTAGGCTGCGGCAATGGTTTTTTTTCCTATTACTTTGACCAGCTTTCCCAAACGGTGGGCGTGGATTTTTCCGAAAAAATGCTGGCAAAAAATCCGATTTCTCAAAAGCTTCTCATGGACGCGGCCCATTTATTTTTCCAGGACATGGCCTTCGACGTGGTTTTCTGCCACGCGCTCCTCCACCATGTGGCTGATATGGACGAGGTTCTTCAAGAAATGCGCCGGGTCTCCCGAAAATACGTGGTGATCATGGAACCCAACCGGAACAATCCCCTTATGTTTCTTTTTTCGGCCCTGGTGCCGGAGGAGCGCAAAGCCATGGCTTTTTCCCTGGATTTTTTAAAAGACCGGCTGGAACGGAACCGGCTGAAGGTGACCGCAAGTTTTTCTCACGGCATCACCGTGCCCAATAAGACGCCGGTGTTTCTTTTGCCACTCATGAAGCTTTTGGATGTTCAACAACCTTGGGGAATGACGAACATCCTCATCGCCGAAAGATAAGGCCGAAACTTCTTTCACCGCGAAGTTCGCGAAGAAATCCTTGTCTGAAACTCTAAATTACCATTGAACAAAAAGGATTAATTCTTTTGTTTTCTTCGCGGTCTTCGCGTCTTCGCGGTGAAATGGATGTTTTTAGTCTTCTTTTCGCAGCCAGTTCTGGGCCTTGACCTGCATGAGGGAAACGATGCTGGGGGCGTCGGATCCTGAAACGGTCAGAACCTTCACGCAGGCCATGCTTTGGGTGTCCACCACTTTTAAGGTCAAGCGCCAGCGGTCGCGCGCGATCTTTTCCACCCCGCCGTAGAGGGCGTATTGAAGGCCGATTTCTTTTTCCACGCCGGCGGCCTTGGCTTCTAAATCCTTCACTTGGGTTAAATCCGTGATCCCCTCTTTTTGGAACAACCCCAGGATGGAGGCCCGCTCCACCCAGCGGATTCCCTTGAGCGAGGCAAAGCGGAGATTAATCTCATCTTCCATGTTGCGCGCCATGGTTTCCACCCGGGCGTTTTGGGGCCGCACGTATAAAAGGCCCGCGCGCAGATGATTGGCGTCCAGGTGATGTTGGAGCAGCAAGGCTCCGGTGGAGAGAAAACCCAGAATCAAGACAAATCCCGCGGCGGCGGCGACCCAGCCTTGTTTTTTCAGGGACCAAAGGGTCAGGTCCACTCCCTCGGGGGCCGTTTGAAAAACTTTCAGCCGGTTGGGAATATTCTTCAGCTTCCGGGGAGGCGTGAAGGCGCCTTTTAAGACCAGTTGGTTGCAGACCTGGACGTAAACCATTTCGGTCATCACCATGCCGTTGGGGTCGCAAAGGGGCTGGAGGCGGGCGGCGATATTGACCGCGTCGCCAAAGAGATCGCCTTTTTCCTCGACCACATCCCCCAATTGAATGGCGATGCGCACGTCAATTTGCTCATGGAAAGGCCGCACATGGTTGCGGGTGTTCAAGGCCGCGAGGATTTGCTTGCCGCAGGAAACGGCGGAAATGGCCGTAGGGAATTCCATTAAAAAACCGTCGCCCAGGGATTTGACAATGCGGCCCCCGAAGGAGGCCAGGGCGGACTGAAGGATTTTTTTCAAATCCTTGATGTTCGTTAGGGCTTGGGCTTCGTTCTTGGCCATCAGGGCGCTATAGCGCGCCATATCCAGGAACATGACGGCGGCCAGCCTTCGGTTGGAGGCGTTCGTTTCAGCGTGTGCCATGGGAAGAGTATAACCTAAAGAAATTTAACCACCAAGGTCACCAAGTTCACCAAGAAAATATTTGGAAAAACCTAAGCGGTACTTTGTTAATAATGATTTTGCCTTATTTGGTGAACTTGGTGACCTTGGTGGTTCAAAGGGTTTTGATTTTTTCGGTTTCGATTTTGTGGAGCAGTTCCCGGAGGCTTAAATCCGCCATGGAATCCAGCCTGAAATCCGCCTCGTCCAGGGGAAGCTGGCGGGTGACCGAGTTGGGGACGGCCACGCAGTAGATGCCGGCCGCTTTGGCGGCCTTGATGCCGTTGGGCGAATCCTCAAAGGCAATCGCCCGGTGGGGTTTCACTCCCATGAACGTCAGGGTAAGTTGGTACAGTTCCGGGTGGGGTTTGACACTTTCCACATCATCGGCGCAGCGGATGGAGTGGAAACATTCCGCCAGTCCCAGCCGGGATAAATGGTTCACGACCCAGCTTTGGGGAGAGCTGGAGGCCAGGGCCAGGGCGATGCGGTGTTTCTGGGCTTCCTTTATATAATCAATGACGCCGGGCCTGGGTTCCATGGGTTCCAGCAGTTCCAGGACCCTCTGGTGGTGGCGCCTTTCCAATTCCCGGTGGTCCAGAGTCTTTCCGGATTCGGATTCCAAGTATTTGAAAACGCTGAACTTTTCATGGTTCGTGCCGATACAAAGGGCCCAATTCGACAGGGGAAGGACGGCGCCGTAGGATTGGTAAATTTCATTCCAGGCCTGATAGGAAACGGTTTCCGTGTCCAGAATCAGTCCGTCAAAATCGAAGATGAGAAGGTCCATGGGGCGGAATTGTAGCACATTGAATTTTAAATTTCGTCCTTCCAATTGCGCTAAACTACATTTGGTTTCGGGGTCATTCCATAATGAAGGCAGATATGTCAAACCCACAAGACAACCGCCCAGTCGTTCTGGATGTTGAGAGCGTCACCCTGGCGTTTGGGGGACTGGTGGCGGTTGACCATTTTTCCATGGTCCTGCGCGAAGGGGAGATGGCGGGGTTGATCGGCCCTAACGGCGCGGGAAAAACCACCCTGTTCAATATCCTTTCCGGCATTTACCGCCCCCAGCAGGGGGACGTCCGGGCTTTTGGGCGGTCGCTTTTAAACCTCAAGCCGAGTGAAATCACGCATCTGGGCCTGGTCCGCACCTTTCAAAACATTCGTTTATTCAAGGACCTGACCGTTGAGACGAATATTAAAGTCGCCTTTCATCATTCCCGTCCTTACGGCGTCGGCGCCGCTTTGGCCCAAATGAAAAAATTCCAAGCGGCGGAGAAGTCATTTGACGAGGAAGCGGATAGGTTAATGGAGGTTTTGGAGCTGACCGCCCGCAAGGGGGCTCTCGCCGGCGCCTTACCTTACGGCGACCAGAAGAAATTGGAAATTGCCCGGGCACTGGCCACAGGCGCGAAGATTCTGCTGTTGGATGAGCCGGCGGCGGGAATGAACCCGCAGGAATCCCGCTGGCTGATGCAAGTGATCCAGCGCGTCCGAAAAGATTTTAACCTCTCGGTCCTGCTGATTGAGCACGATATGAGGGTTGTGATGGGCATCTGCGAGAAGATCCACGTGATGGACCACGGCGTCAAAATCGCCGAGGGAACACCGAAGGAAATTCAATCCGATAGTAAAGTTATAGAAGCTTACCTAGGAAAGAAAAAGAATAATTAGGAATTCGGAATGACCCCCACGCCTCAAAAAATATAACAAGGCGTGGGGTTCATTCCGAATTCCTAACTCCTAATTTCAACGATAGTCTCGCAAGGAAAAGAACCGTGGAACAGAACCTTCTCGAAATTAAAAATCTATCCGTGTTTTACGACGCCATTCAGGCTCTGCGGGCTATCAGTTTGAGAGTGGCGAAGGGCTCCATCGTCTGCCTGATCGGTGCTAATGGAGCTGGGAAGTCGACGGTGCTTCGGGCTGTTTCAGGCGTGAAGCGTCCGGCCGAGGGAGAAATACTTTTCAACTCGCAACCCATCACGACCTTGGCTCCCCATGAAATCGTGCGGCGCGGGATCGTTCAATGCCCGGAAGGGCGGGGAGTATTCCCCAATTTGACCGTGGAAGAAAACCTCGATCTGGGCGCCTATATTCGGCGGGACCAAAACCTTATTCAAAATGACATGGAGCACGTTTACCTTCTTTTTCCCCGACTCAAGGAACGCCGCCAGCAATTGGCCGGAACCCTTTCGGGCGGGGAACAGCAAATGCTGGCCATAGGAAGGGCGCTCATGGCCCGGCCCCAGCTTTTACTCTTGGACGAACCTTCCTTAGGGCTTGCCCCGCAAGTCACCGAGCTTATTTTTGAAACGATCCAAAAAATCAACCAGGAAGGAACGACCATACTGCTCGTCGAGCAAAACGCCCAATTGGCGTTGGAAGTTTCACATGACGCTTATGTTTTGGAAACGGGCAGTCTATTGCTTTCGGGGCCGGCGGCGGAAGTTTTGGAAAATCCCAAAGTCAAAGAAGCCTATTTGGGCGAAGGGGTTTGATAAAAAAAGATTTTTCACCACCCCTTCGAGAGCCTCAGGGCCCTGAGTTTATCGAAGGGCAAGGTCACCAAGTACACCAAGAAATCAAATTCTATACATCCTATAAGATGTTCTCTGAGCCCGATAGGAACCTAGTCTTGGCAAAGCCCCAAGAATCCATTTTTACGGCTTAACGAAAATCCTTTGTTCCTAGCTTCACGAAGACTACTACCCTAGGCAAGTCACTCAAGATGACAACCCAAAAAGATTTTGCAGTTCTTGGTGAACATGGTGCCCCTGGTGGTTCAAGAACCTTTTGTTTCAGAGATTTTCCAAGGTTTTAACCCGTTTGAACGGGAAACACGGCGAAATAAATGGAATAAAACCGGATACTCCAGGCGCTTATTGTTGATGCCTGTCCTATTTGTTTACTGTTATAATTTCGGCGTTTAACCTATCTTTAAATTTTATTTGAATGTTTTGTGGCTTCGCAGCTCATTACGTTTTTAGGAGAAGTTCATGAAAAGGTTATCTTTCTTGGGAATGTTTTTACTTTTAGTTGGATTCGCTGGATCGGGTTTCGCCCAAACGGCGAACCAATATATTGAGGCGGGAAACCAATACTACGCGTCGAAAGATTACGCCAAGGCCGTTCAATATTATCAGGCGGCCGCTCAAATGGATCCCAATAGCGCCGCGGCTTGGCAGGGCTTGGGCAACAGCCAATATTCTCAGGGACAAAACGCCGATGCTTTGACTTCCTATCAAAAAGCCTTGGCGATCAACCCTAACAACACCCAGCTCTCAAGCTTTGTTGATTCACTGAAGGCCAAGGTCGCGGCCGCTCCCGCTTCCTCGTCGGTCGCCGTTCCCACCCCGGCTCAAAGCGCGGCCAGCCCCGCCGCTTCCAGCGGATCAGCCGGCAAGTTTGAGTTGGATGTCAACGCGGGTGTTGCTTTCGCCACCGGCATCACGGGTTTCGGCGGCGGTTTGGGCGGTTACATTCCATTGGGTACCGATTTTTCCATAGGCGCCATGGCGGGATTTTACACCTTTAGCGAAGGCGCCTCGGCCAGCAATGCATACGCCAGCGCTAGCGCCAGCGCCAGCATTAATTTCCTTGAAGTGATGGCCGCCGCGAAATACCGCATTAACGCCAACGGATTCCATCCCTATCTTTTCGGCGGCGTGGGTATCGCCGATGTGATGACCTCCGCCAGCGAAACGGTCAGCGGCGGCGGGTCTTCCGCCTCGGCTTCCGCTTCGGACTCGGCCATTGATCCGATGGTTTGTATTGGCGGTGGAGTTGAATTTCCCATGGGCAATAACATGAATTTCTTCGCGCAGGGAAAATACTCGGTGGTCTTTGTCCCCGGCGTTACGGTTAACACGGGTTATGGAACGGTCACGGCGGGCGGCGGCACCTCGACCTATCTTCCGCTGGAGGTTGGTTTAGACTTTAATATGTAATTTTAGTTTGACCTATTTTAAAAGCCCTGTCCCCGCGCGGGGGCGGGGCTTTTTCTTTTGTGTCATTCGCTTGCTTTGATTTTAGCTCCCCTTTAAGATACCCCTTCATTTCGCCCGGGAGTTCTCTTGAACCTCTTCAAAGAAAATCGAATACTTAAGTTTCTCGGCTCCGTCCAAATGGCCCTGCCCATGATCCTTATCCTGGCGGCCTTACTCGCGGCCGGGACCATTGTGGAATCCCGCTACTCCACGGTGGTGGCCAAGCGTTTTGTCTATGGTACCTGGTGGTTCGGAGGGTTTCTTATTCTCCTGGCCGTCAATTTATTCTGTTCGGCCTTGTCCCGCTTTCCCTGGAAAAAATACCAGATCGGCTTTGTGGTGACCCACTTAGGCATCATCACCATTTTGGCAGGCTCCCTGGTGACACAAAAAATGGGAACGGACGGACAGATCGCCCTAACCGAAGGGGAAGAGGGCCATGTTTTTCAGGAAGACAAGCCCATGCTTTACTACCAGATCGCCGACGGGATCATCCAACAGATTCCCGCTTCTTTTTCCGTTTTTCCGCCTAACCCGGACCGGCCCATGCTCGTCCATCTGCCCGAGGACGGGATCCTCATGGTGGACCAGTTTTTTTTGAACAGCCAAAAGGTCGTCACCGGCCGCAAGACGGAAAACAAAGAGCCTGGGTTTCCCGCCGTCCATGTCAACCTGGACAGCTCTTTCGTGCATGAAAATCAATGGCTGTTTCTGGGCAGTAAAGATTACGGCCATCTGGACCTGGGGCCGGCTTCGGTTTTTTTCGAGAAGGAATCGGACTGGAAAAAACGCCTGGTCCATGGCGCGAAAGACATCAGCGACAACGCCTTGGCCATCCTCGAAACATCCGATGGAAGCTTAAAATACCAGATCCGCTTTCACAAGGAGTTCAGACCGGCGGAAGCCTTGGAAGTCGGGAAGGATTATTCCACCGGCTGGATGGACATGCAAATGAAGGTGGAGGAACGCCTCTCAGAAGCGGTGCCGGAAGAAACGTTCGTGGAACAGCCGCTTCCCAACCAGAAAGACCCGGAACCGGCACTCCACTACGAAGTCATCCAGGGCCAAAACCAAAAGCAAGGCTGGATGGGATTCCAGAACCAGATCCGGTTTACCCTGGGGGATAAACCCTTCGCCCTGGCTTATGGGCCGAGGCAGGTTCAGCTTCCCTTTACGATCCACCTGACCAAATTCATTCTGGGATTGGATCCCGGCACGGACAAGCCGGCCTCCTACGCCAGCGATATCCTTTATGTCGACACGGAAAAGGGAACCCAGGTTCCCGCCAATATCCATATGAACCAGCCCCTGCACCACATGGGCTACACGGTTTTCCAAGCCAGCTACCAGCCCCTGCCTGACGGAAAATATATCTCCGTCTTTTCCGTGGGGCGGGACCCGGGCATCTGGTTAAAATACGGCGGGGCTATCGTGATGGTGCTGGGGATTATTTTCATGTTTTGGTTTAAAAATCCTGCCTGGGGCAAGAAGGAACAAAATGTTTAAAAACTTAAAACAATTTAGCCACGGATGCACACGGATTAACACGGATGGGAAAAATATCTGTGTTCATCTGTGTTCATCCGTGGCAAAAACAGTCTTGGTTGCTTCTTTTTTTCTTTTTAGTTCCATGGTTTTCGCCGAGGGGTTGGATTTTAAGACCCTCTCCCTTATTCCCATCCAGGAAGGGGGACGGGTGAAGCCGATGGACACCTTTGTTCGGGAAGCGGTGCGGTTCATCACGGGCCGCGAATCCTTCGAGAACAAGGCGCCCATGGATACAGTGCTGGACTGGCTGACCCATCCGGACGTTTGGGAAAATAAGGATTTCATTTTCGTGGAGAACTTGGGGCTCCGGGAGCAATTGGGCATCCCGAAGGATCAAAAGCGCGTGTCGCCTTATCTTCTCACCCACAACGATGGGTTCATGCTTTTCGCCAAGATGAGCTACGCCAAACAGCAGAAGAAAACCACTCTAAACCCGAAGGAGAAGGAAGCCCTGGCGGTTTATGGACGTCTTCAAAAATTCGAGGATCTTTTGCCGGGCGACGCCCTGACCCTGATCCCTTTACCGGATCCGGCCACGCTCAAATGGGCCTCGATCGGTGATTTAAAAAAGGCGTATGACGCCAACAGCCGTAAGATGCCGGACGCGGCTAAGGAAGTGCTTTTGTCCTTCGCTGGGATTTTAAAAAGTTATGACGCGCAAGACGCCGCGGCTTTTTCAGCCGCCTCCGAAAATTTCGCGGGACTATTGGCTCAAATCGGCGCGAAAGAATATCCCGCCCCCTCTAAAATTTCAGAGGAGGTTCAATTCAACGCTTTAAAGCCTTTTCGAAAGGCTTGGATTATCCATCTCGCCGCCTTCATTATCATTGGGCTTTCGTTCCTTTTAAATATGCCAAAGTTGTTCACCCCCGGATTTGTTGTGTTTATCGCGGGGGTGATGATGAGTGTTTACGGTTTTACCCTGCGGTGCCTCATTGCCGGGCGTCCGCCCGTGTCCAACATGTATGAGTCCCTGATCTGGGTGACCTTCGGCATGACTTTTTTCGCGCTTATTTTTGAGTTTATTTTCAAAAACCGCTTATTCGCTCTCTGTGGATCAGCTTTAGCGGTGGTGGGATTTGTTCTGGCGGATAATGTGCCGACGGTTTTAGACCCCGCCATCCAGCCCATTGAGCCGGTGCTTCGCAGTAATTTCTGGCTGACCATCCATGTTTTGACCATTACCTTGAGTTACGCGGCATTTCTCCTCTCCCTCGGCATCGGCCATGTGTGCCTTTGGTCCCTTTGGAAGCATGGGAAGGATAAGGAACGCTTGCAACGCCAGACCAAACTTCTCTACCGGGTGGTGCAGGTCGGGGTCGTGCTGCTCGCGTCCGGAACTATTTTGGGCGGTGTCTGGGCCAATTATTCCTGGGGCCGGTTTTGGGGCTGGGACCCCAAGGAAACCTGGGCCTTGATCGCTTTATTAGGCTATGTGGCTGTCCTGCATGGACGCCTGGCCGGTTGGCTTCGGGAACTGGGATTCACCATCGGGGTCGTTTCAGCTTATTTGGGAGTGCTCATGGCCTGGTATGGGGTGAATTTTATTCTCGGCGTGGGGCTTCACAGCTATGGCTTTTCCAAGGGCGGACTGCCTTACGTTATTTCCTTTGTGGTGGTCGAGGTTATTTTAATGATCATTGTGGGACTTAAGGCGGGATCGAAAAAAATTTAAACCGTATTAGTAGAAGAAATTCTTAAATAAAAAAGCCGGACGTCCTATGGGAACGCCCGGCTTTTTTGTAGTCATGATTTAGGGACAATAAGTAGCGTACATATCCCATAGGGATACGGCGGTGGAGGTTGTCCAGCCTGAGGCAACGGAGGGAAAGGTGCCAGTTCCGCCGCCGAATCCGGTTAGCTCTAAAAAACCATAATGGTCGGAGGCGGTACCTGAGCTTTCGAAGACCGAACCAGCTGTTCCAGGATAAGGGCCCAGGAAGGTACAGATCCAGTAGGTGCCTGCCGAAAGGGCGGTGGGGCTTACCGGAAAATCATTCCAACCCGCGACGCAGGTTTTAGCCGTGGATTGGACTAACAGGTTGGCGGGGCTGGAGAGGGTTCCGGTGTAGACACCCATGGCGGCTTGAACCCCTGCCCCGGTCGCGAAGTTGGCGGAGAGCTTGTAAAGAGTTCCGGTCGAGGCCAAGGTGAAAGCGTCGCCGATGATCGCGTTATAGATAGTACTATCCGCGGATCCGGTCGTGGTTTTCCCGAAAGTGACGGGACTTCCGCAGGGGGTGAAGGTGACTGTCGGCGTGGCTGTCGGAGTGGAAGTCGCGGCAGGGGGTGTGGAAGGCGGCACTGTGGGGCTGTCGGCTTGGTTGCAGGCCAGTGGAATCAAGATTGGGATGAAAAGGAAAAAGAAAACTAACCGATGAATCGAGAAAATTTTTGGCATGATTGGCACCTTTTGAGTGGAATAAGGCGATGTTACTTGGTGTGGATTTGAAAGACAATCAAAAGGAGCATTAAAGGGTTGCAACGTTTAACCGGGTGTTGTTGAAACTTCGGAAGATAAAATTTTTATGGAGTTTCCCCCAGCCATTCATGGAATCGAACCGGAAACAACGGGATGAATTTCATTAAAACCCAGCTTAAGGCCACCGCGATAACAATGCCAAAACTGGTTTCGATAAAACGATGAAAAGCGTAGAGCCGGGGGGAATCCCCGTGGCCCAAGATAACGATCCCCGAAACCACCGCCGCGATCTTGGCGGCATCTTTGAGGCGCAATAAGTAACAAGCCAGGATGACGAAAAGGACCGTAAACCCGGCGGCCCAGGCGTTATCTCCCAACGTAACACTGGCCTCGATCCCGAAAAGAGCGCCCATGACGGTACCGGCCAGGCGCCGGAGGCCCAACTTTTGGGTTTCGGAGGGGGAAAGTTCGGTAACGATGACCGCGGCCACCATGGAATAAATGGGATAGGGCAGGTGAAGCGCCAAAGCGGCCAAGACCGAAAGAAGCGAGGCGATTGCGGCCCGAAGGGCGACCCGAAGACCGTTTTGCCAGGCGGAAGGTTCCCGCTTCTTTTCAGTCTTGCGGTCTGAACCTAGTTTTTTTTGATTTAGAAACCGTAAAGCTGTCCGAATTTCTTCTCCAGGTAGTGCAGGAAAAAGTCGCTGGTCAGAGGCTTGCCGGTTATTTTTACGCAAAGGTCTCCGGCCCGGTAGCGCTGGCCCTGGCTGTGGATCTTCTCGTTCAGCCATTTCTTCAGCGGAGTGAAATTTCCTTTTTTAAATCCGGCTTCCAAGCCGCCCGAATCCCGGTTGGCGGCGTCAAAGAATTGGGCCGAATAGAGGTTGCCCAGGGTGTAGGTGGGGAAATAGCCGAAGCTTCCATGGCTCCAGTGCACATCCTGCAGGCAGCCCAACGTATCGTTGGGGGGGACGATTCCGAAATATTTCTTTGTCGCCTCATTCCATGCCGCCGGAACGTCGCCCGCCTTCAAGCTTCCCCCGATGACCGCCGTCTCGATATCAAATCTCAGGCAAACATGCAGGTTGTAAGTTACCTCGTCAGATTCCGTGCGGATAAAGGAGGGCGCTGAGTGGTTGATGGCAAAATAAAAAGCGTCAAGAGAAACATCGTCGAAGACACCCGGAAAGGATTTTTTCAATTCTGGATAGAAATATTCCCAGAAGGCAAGCCCCCGGCCCACTAAGTTTTCCCACAGTCGGGACTGGGACTCATGGATCCCCAAGGAAACGGCTGAGGCGCGGGGGGTTCCATAATGCTCATCGCCGGGAAGATTTTGATCGTAAATGCCGTGGCCTGCCTCATGCAGCGTGCTGAAAAAAGAATTCTCAAAATTAGTTTCCTCAAACCGGGTGGTGATGCGGGTGTCGGCAGGACCTAATCCGGTCGTGAAGGGGTGGGCGGAAATATCCATACGGCCCTTTTCAAAATCAAAACCAATGGCTCCCGCCATTTTCCGGCAGAAGGCCTGCTGGGAGGGCACGCCAAGCTTGCGCTTCAAGATGGAAAGGTCGGGCTTGCGCTGGGAGGCGGTGATTTTGGCCACCATTTCGGCCAGGCTTTTCTTCAAAGGCGGAAAAAGCTCGTTGAGTTTGGCGGTGGTTAAGCCAGGCTCATAATCCTCAAGCAACGCGTCGTAGGGGTGGTCCTGATAGCCGTAGCATTTGGCTTGTTCCTGAACGAGAACGATTATTTTCTCCAGCCAGGGTTGGAAGCGGGTAAATTTATTTTCTTTGCGGGCTTCCACCCATTCCACCTGGGCGTTGGACGTCACACGGGCCATTTCTTCCACTAATTTTTGCGGAAGCTTGGTGGAGCGGTCGTAGGAATGGCGCCACTCGCGTAAGTTCACCGCGCTATCGCTGGCGGCGTCCTCCATCAAAGCTTTTGAAGATTCAGCCGTCTTGATCCATTCCCCCACTTGGGGGTCGGTGAATTTCTGGTGGCACATGCCGGCCAAAAGGGACAACTGCTCGCCCCGGTAGGGCGCGTTGGCGGAGGGCATATTGACTTCCTGGTCCCAGCCTAAAACCCCCGCCGTATTTCCCAGTACGGTGATTTCTTTCATCCGGCGGACCAATTGTTCATAGGCTTGTTCGGGATTCATCGAACCTCCAATTTAATAAGTGTCATTGCGAGGAATGCCCGCCGAATAGGCGGGCGGTTATGACGAAGCAACCTCAGTTTAAATAAGATTTTTAAAAATTAAAACAACCCATGAACTGGGGTTACCACGCCGCAAAATTCGCGGCTCGCAATGACGGCCATTTAACTAATGAAAGTGTTTCCGATAAATTCCACGTCCTCCGGGGTGAGGGGCTTGTTATCGGCGGCCAGATTCACCTGTACCTGATTCAAATTCCTGAATCCTGGAATGACGCAGCAGACCAGGGGATTGGCTAAAAGATACTGCAGGGCCACCCGGGCCAGATCCTTCACGTCGGATCCGAACCGGGATTTTAATTTCTCAACTTTCGGCTGAACATGCAAAAGTTCCTCGCGGGTGAAGCGCTTATCGCCCAAGCGGTGATCGCCGGCTTCGAAAGCGGGCGGGTTTTGGGGATCGAATTTTCCCAGAAGAATTCCCTGGTTCAAAGGTGAAAAGGCCACAAAGCTCATTTTCTTTTCCTTTAGCAGCTTCCACACCGGCGTTCCCTCCCGGATAAATTGGTCGTCCATGATGTGGGCCCAGCTTTGAAGTACGTCGGGTTTTACCTTGGGAACCAACCGGGTGAAATCCGCGTTCGAGTAGGCGGATTGGCCGATCAGTCGGATTTTTCCCTCCTTCTTGAGCTGGTTCATAGCCGCTACCGCTTCGTCCAGGTACTGGTCGTTCTTTCCGAAGTTTCCGTGATGGAAATAGTAAAGGTCGATGACGTCCCGCTTAAGGTTGAGGAGGGACTGCTCACACTGGTGGCGGATATGGGCGGCTTCATAGGCGTGGGGGGCGGTGCCGGGGAACCAGCCGACCTTGGTGGCGATGGATATTTTTTTCGTGCGGGCGCCGAGAATTTCCGAGAGCATGCGCTCGGCCCGGCCGTTGCCGTAAACATCCGCGTTGTCGAAGTGGTTGACGCCTTGGTCCAGGGCGTAATCAATGGCGCGCTTGATCTCAGCGGCGTCCACGTTGGCCCAGCCGTTGGGCGAGCCGTCCACCCAATTGAGGCCTCCCATGGTCCAACAACCCAGGCTGATTTCGGAGACTTCAACGTCGGATTGGCCAAGTTTGCGGTATTTCATAACACCTCCCAGGATGAGCCACAGAGAAAGCAGATTAAAACAAAAGTCCCTTTTTAGCCACCGATGAACACCGATTAACTCCGATGGGGATAGACTAAAGCAAAACCGGAATATTTTCTTCCCCTCTATTTGTTACAAAACAAAAATGCATTGGTTTTTTTATCGGTGTCCATCGGTGGCGAATAGGAATGATTCTTGGTTTTAGTATGAAAGGGCTTTTGTCTGGGTCATTCTTCAACGGGTGGGTAATTTTGATGCGGTCATCCTGGGCCAGGCCCTGGCAAAAGGGGCCATTTTTCAGTGATTTGTTTGGCACGGCCGTTGCTTTATTCATTAGGCGAAGCTGATCAAACTACAACAGGAGAAGGACCATGAAACGCAATGACTTCAAAATCTTAATTGCCGAGGACGAGCCGGGAGTACGCCGCCTTTACGAGAAGGCCTTTCAAACCGAAGGCTACGAGGTGGTCATGGCCGATTCGGGGGAACAAATACTGGCCGAACTGGCCGAGGGTTCCTTTGACCTTCTCATTACCGATATGCACCTGGCTTCCATGAGCGCTTTGGAAGTTCTCCCGGACATCCGCCGCCGCTATTCCAAACTCCCCATCGTGGTGGTTTCGGGCCACTACGGCAACTTGGAGGAGGATTTCCATCAGAAGGGTTTCAAGGTGGACATGTTTTTCAACAAACCCTTAAGCCTTAATGTTTTGAAGAAGGCCGTCCGTAAAATCTTGGGAGTTCCCGAGATGCAGGATTCGGTGGCCTAAGCCGAAACGAAGGTCAGTCGCGAATAAAACAAAACGTATGGTTAGCCATAGATGAACACGGATTAACACGGACGAGAAAAATTTTTGGGTTGAGACTTTAAGCTTTTACCAATCTGTGTTTATCCGTGTTCATCTGTGGCAAAGAGATTGTGGCAGTGGTGCGGGTTATGCTTTTTGGCTGGCTTTGGTGAGGCGGTCGTTGATGGCACGGCCCAGACCTTGGTTGGGAACGGTTCGGGCCACTAAGAGATCTAAATTTTTCTCATCCAGCCTTCTCATGGCGGCGAATAGGTTCGCCGCCCCTTCCCTCAAGTCCCCTCCAGGGGACAGCACTTCCACCCAGCTGTAAGGGGATGGGTCGTCGGGCTTCTGGAACGCCAGGAGCCCGATTTTTTTTCCAGCAGGCAGCGCCCCCGGAGGAGGGTCGAGCACCATAAGGGTTCGAGGGGCGTAATGGTTCGGCAATTGCCCGGGAGCAAGGGGTTTGTCCGCGGCGCTGATTTCCACCGCTACTTTTCCGATCAAAGCTTGAATGTCTTCCAAGGGCAGTCCGCCGGGCCGCAAGAGGACAGGTTCTTTTCCCATAAAAGAAATCACCGTCGATTCCACGCCGATCCCGCAGGGCCCCCCGTCCAAGATCATGTCCACTTTTTCCCCTAGGGACCGATGGACATGCTCCGCGGTAGTTGGGCTCACTGCGCCGAAGGGATTGGCGCTGGGCGCGGCGAGGGGACGGCCTGATTCCCGGATGAGTTCCAGAGCCATGGAATGGTTCGGCACCCGGATGGCCACGCCCGGGAGGGACGAAGTCACAATGTCTGGGACCAAAGTGGATTTAGGAAGGACCAGGGTTAAGGGTCCGGGCCAAAATTTTCCCGCCAGCCGCAGGGCTTTCTCGGGAAATTTTAAAACAAGGATTTCGGCCTGCCGCAGATCGGCCACATGCACGATGAGGGGGTCGAAGGTGGGGCGGTTTTTGACCTCGAAAATCCTGGCCACGGCCAGCGGATTCAGCGCGTCGGCGCCCAAACCGTAAACGGTTTCCGTCGGGAAGGCCACCAGCCCGCCTTCTTGGATAATTTCGGCCGCTTTTTGGAT
>CAZHFP010000017.1:2460-27568 GCA_964531065.1 uncultured bacterium | reverse complement strand
GCTTTTGACTTTCGATGATGGTTTTCGAAGCATCTACGAGAAGGCTTATCCCGTGGTCAAGGAATTCGGTTATCCGGGCGTCTTGTTTCTTTACACTGATTTTATCCGGAGCCAAAGCGATTCTTTGAGGTATTCGGAAATTGAGGAAATGCAAAAGAATGGATTTGACCTGGAATCCCATACCAAAAGCCATTTGAATTTGGGATTGGAAGGCGAGAAAAGAACTCCGGGCCAGTTTAGCCAATTGGTCAATGTGGAACTTAACGAACCCATCGAATTTATCCAGGATAGGTTTGGAGTTCATCCTTGGATTTTGGCTTACTCCTACGGGGTTTATAACCCGGAAGTTTTAAGGCAGGCGGAAAAGGCCAAGTATCAACTGGCTTTTACGGTAAATCCGGGACCCAACGATAAGACGGTTCCGCCTTTACAGCTGAGGCGCAACTTGATTTTGTACCCGACGAGTCCGCAAGCTTTCAAAAATATTTTCGAAGATAAAGTTTTGCACCTGAGCGGATTTAAACCCGGTGATGGGGAAGTCATCGCGGGAGAGGAACCGGTTATTTCAGGAAATATCTTGGACGACGTGGAACCGAAAAGCATCCAATTTCAATTGGGGAATCACCCCTTGGTCTTCAGCTACAATCCCCAAACCCACTTATTGCGCCATCAAATCAAGGCGCCTTTAAAGGCCGGAGGACATATGCTGACGCTTTCCGCGACCGATAAAAAAGGCCAGAAGCGGGTTTATAGCTGGTATTTCCGGGTGAAGCACAAGAACCTGGCCCCATCGGAAGAAGAAGAATGATTTTTAAAAAAAATCCAACACGAAGACTCCAAGACTCAAAGAAAGAATCTAAAAATTTTTTAAATGTCTTCGTGACTTTGTGGCTTTGTGTTGGATTTATTATTTTGTTTTCATTTGTTCGGTCTTTCGGGGCGGAAGAGGCGGTCGCGCTAAAATATACCTACCGACCTGAAACGGCGCAGATATCGGTCCTCCATGACATTAAAGGAAGGGCTTATCTGCCCCTTTATGACGCGGCCCAGTTTTATGGGATTCAAATGACCTTTGATTCCCAATCCCGCCGCATCACCCTGGCGAAGGGAAAAAGCCAAGTCAAAATCGTCCTCTCCCAACCTGTTTTTCTTACGGTGAACCCTGAAGTTTCCTACCCGATTGATCCGGCGGAGGTGGTGACGGGACAGGTTGCCATTACGCCGGAGTCGGCAGAAGACATTTTCAGCGCGATTTTGAACATCAGCGTGCGCTATCAGGCCGACCAAAAATCCCTTTTGGTTGGCGGGGTTCAGTTGGATGAAATCAAAGAAGAAATCATCGATTCGGAACGAAAAAAAACGGCGGTCCCCGCCGTCCCCTTGACGTCGGCGGGGGATGCGGCCACACCAACGCCGGCGGAAACCGTTCAGGCGCGGACGGCGGTTCAACCCGCGCCGAGGCCTGAAGCGGATGAGACGGAAGCCCTCGTCAAGACGGTCGAGGAGCCGCCTTCGATTCAAAATTACCAAGTGCGAAGGGTTGTCATTGACCCGGGCCATGGCGGCAGAGACAGCGGGGCGAAGGGATACACCCGGAAATATTTCGAGAAACAGGCT
This sequence comes from uncultured bacterium, assembly GCA_964531065.1. Taxonomy (GTDB): domain Bacteria; phylum Oederibacteriota; class Muellerivitia; order Muellerivitales; family Muellerivitaceae; genus PALSA-1180. Next base: position 25,951 of record CAZHFP010000017.1, on the reverse strand, counting down.
ACGTTGGATATCGCCAAGCGGGTTGATGAATTATTAAAACAGGACGGGAATATAGAGGTGCTGATGACACGGAGCACGGATAAATATATTTCCCTCAAGTACCGGACCGATTTCGCGAACCGCCACAACGCTGACTTGTTCGTCTCCATCCATTGCAATTCAAATCCGCGTAGTTTGGCGACCGGCACTGAAATTTATTGTTACGGAAACAGACCTTCCAATAAACTGGCGGCGGTGGCGGCGGTGAGTGAGGGAACTATTAACGACACCTTAGCTCTTTTGGCCGACCTGGGCCATCATTTCTACGATACACGCAGCCGCGCGCTGGCCGATGAAGTCGACAGCCGCATCGGGGCCCGGTTGAAACAACACATCCGTCTGCCCCAAAAAGGGCCATTCTATGTTTTGCGTCAGGTCGATATGCCCTCCATCTTGATCGAGACGGCCTTCATCAGCAACAAAACGGAAGAAATAAAATTAAGGGATCCCTATTGGCGGGACCAAATTGCCAAGGCCATCGCGGAAGGCATTATTGCCTACCGGGATCAAATGAACCGTGTCGCTCATAATGACGACCGAAAGGATAGTGATGGCACCCAGCAAGCTCGGCGCTGAAGCCCTTCAACATCAACAAGGCGGGACCGCGGTGGTGACCTTTCCCAGGCTCGCGGACTCTAAGGTGCTGGCCCAGGGGGTCACCACCCGGTCAGGCGGGGTAAGCGGCGGAAATTTTCGTTCCTTGAATATTAGTTTCAAGGTTTCGGACGACGCTGTCCGGGTTGAGGAGAACCGGGTTCTCTTGTCCAAAACCCTGGGGATCCATTTGAGTCGAGCGGTGACAGTGGATCAGGTTCACGGCGACAAAGTTTTAATTTTGAACGCCAACCACGCTCAGGCGAAGAAGGGCGGGTCCTTGGGCGAAGGTGATGGTCTGATTACAAAAGAAATTGGTGTTCCGATACTGATGATGGTGGCGGATTGTCTCCCGGTATTTTTTTACGACCCCATCCACAAAGCCATCGGATTAGCCCATGCGGGCTGGAAAGGGACAGTCAGTCATGTGGCGGTTAAAACCCTGCTAGCCATGGGAGAAGCTTTCGGCACCAAGCCTGATGAGGCGCGGGCGGTTCTGGGACCCTGTATCGGTCCCTGCTGTTATGAAGTGGGGAAGGATGTCATGGAACAATTTACCGAAGTATTTCCTTGGGCCATGGAGGTATTGGAGAAGAGAGACGCGACCCATTGGAAACTTGATCTAGCCGCGGCCAATGCCAAGCAATTGATTGAAATGGGTTTGAACGAGGATCATTTGATACGTTCGAGACTCTGTACCGTTGAAAATATTGATTTGTTTTATTCTCATCGGGCTGAGGCTTCGGAGCGGGGAGCAACGGGCCGAATCGGGGCTTTTATGATGTTGAAAGGTTGATTTTTCTAGATTTTTATTGAAAAAGATGTCATTTTTCAGTTTAAAAATGGAACAAGGTAAAGGATTAACGGTAATATATCGTGAGGTTTTAGAGGAGGCTGTGATGGGATTAAAAACAAAAATGGGGATAGGTCTTTTACTCCTTTTTCTTGCGCCCGTTTTTCTTTACGCGGAGGCGGCGGTCACGGGAGAATCCGCTGATGATCTCTATCAAGGGGCTCTTCAGGCTTATCTAACGGGAGATTTTGACCAAGCTATCCTGATGGATACAAAGGCGCTTCAACTCAACCCGACCTATCCCAAAGCCGAGGGTCTGCTCAGCATTCTTATTTCTGAAAAAGACACAGCCCGTAAGACGGTCATTTGGATTGGTGGAAAACCCGCGACCGTGGAACAAGCCGCGCCGCTTCCAGTGGCGCCCATTACCATATTAAAAGAACGGATTATCAATGGAGCTTCTCCTAGGGTAGATAATAAGAAACTCGCGGAATTGGAAAGCCGGGTTCAGACGGTGGCCTTTCTGTTGGAAAGGGATTCCTTTAATCAATACCGTGAATTGACCGCTTCCCAGGTTCAAACGACGAAACGGCTGGAAGAAATCGCCTTATCGCTGAAGAGCGTCCAGTATGGCAACACCTTGCTGTTTTTCCTGGCGTTGATTATCGCTTGTTTTGCCCTCTGGAACAGCTGGAGGACCCGGCAGGAAGTCCGAAAACAGAAGCGCCAGGGCGACCGGGATCGTTCGGAAGATTCCCGCGGTAATGACAGGGTGGTCAACCTCCGTTAAAGGAGATTTAACCACAGAGTGAACGGAGTAAGGCAAATCGATTTGGCAGCTGTAAACTTGAAGATTTTGATACTGATATTTAAGGGTGTAAAAAAAATTCCGTACTCTGTGTAACTCTGTTCACCCTGTGGTTAGAACGGCTTTAAGGAGCGACGATGGGTTGGTTTAAAGAACTTTTAATGAAGCTTTATCTTATCGACCGGCCGATAGCCGACCGCAAAAAACAAGAACGCCGCAAGGGATCACGCCGCTGGGAAGAATTGCCCAAAGCCCTTCGGGAACCGAGGCGCCGCAAAGAACGCCGCAAGGGGAAAAGAAGGGGCTGACCATAAATCCAGGCCCCTTTTCAGCTCCGCTTGATGGACAGGTTGGTATTTAACCCCTTTTCCGACTATCATTTCCCCATGAAATCCGAGAGACCCTTTCCGATAACCCTTATTTGCATCGCAGGATTTTTTGCCTGTTCTTTAGGTATGATCTTGGTTTATACCCCTGCCGTTTTGAAAATGGGAAAGGTCTACGCCCTTTTTCGCTCCTTGAATTTTACTTCTCTGGTTGTTTGTTTCGGCGGATTCTGGATGATGCGCCGTTGGGCTTTTTGGGCCTTCGCCGCTTGTTTCGCCGTGAACCAGATCATTTGTCTGTCTTTTGGAACTTGGGACAAGAACACCCTGGGGCCCCTATTGGCTCTGGCGGTGGCCGGAGTTTACTACCGGAGAATGAAATAACATGGTGAAGGGAACTCTTCCCTTACCCCAGCCTTTTTCTTTGGGGCTCACCCTTCTTTGCGGGCAGTGTTTCCGTTGGGATGGACCCGATTTTCAAGGATGGTTTCAGGGAATAGCTGGTCAATCTTTCTGGAGGCTACGACAAGAAGGGGACACTCTTCATTGGGAATGTAGTCAGGAAAAACCAGGAGAACTTTCCGCGCCTGAATGGCTTTCGTACTATTTCAACCTGAAAGACGGCTTGGAAGCATGGGCCAAGTCCCTTGAAAAGGACCCTGTGATGGGCCATCCCCTCCGCCTCTTGAGGGGTTTAAGGCTGGCTCGGCAGGACCCTTGGGAATGTACCATTTCCTATATGTTCGCCCAGGGCTTGTCGGTCAAAATAATCCGGCAGGCACTGCGGAAATTTTGCGAGAAATATGGCCGATCCATTCCGGGGGCGCCGGGTTTTTACTCCTTCCCTCTGGCCCGGGATTTGTCTGTTCTTTCTCCAGACGCGCTAAGGCCCTATACCAATAACTACCGAGCTAGGGCGGATCGGGTGATTCGCGCGGCCCGCGCCGTCGAGGCCCGCGTCATTTCACTTGAGCACCTTAAGGGTATTTCTTGCGATGATGCTAGGGAATCCTTGATGGGTTTGGACGGAATTGGCCCTAAAATCGCCGATTGCATCCTTCTTTTCTCTCTGGATCACGCTACCGCTTTTCCCGTGGATCGGTGGGTCCTGCGGGCCATGAAGCGTAACTTTAAATCGGTGAAACTCATGGGAGCGGGAGAAGAAGCGCCTCAGCCGTCTCAGTACTTGAAAATCGTTCAGAAGGCTAGAGTCGCCTTCGGGCAGCGCTGTGGATTGGCCAGCGAATATCTTTTTTTGTTTTTAAGACTCAAGGAGGACGAAACGCTTCGGCGGGAGCTGGCTCCATTTTGCCCATCCTTTGACTTTGGAGGGGACCTCGTGCCCCTTTCGTCCAAAGGACGGAAGGCCCGGAAAACCTCGCGAATCACCCTCTAAGGTCTTTAACTATTTCCTGAAAAAAATATAATAGCTTGTGTGTTGATAAAGCTTAAACACAGGGTTTTTCTACCCCCCCTTGAGGACTTTTTGTGAAACCTAACCTATTAATCGTTGATGATGACGAAAGCGTGCGGGAATCCTTTCGGCTGGCCCTGCAGGATGATTACGATCTCACCTTCGCCGAAGACGCCAAAACGACCCTTAAGGTTCTCAAAAGCCAGATATTCGACCTTTGCTTGTTGGATATCATGCTGCCCGACGGTTCGGGCCTGGATTTATTAAAACAAGTCAAGCGACGCGACGAGTCCATTGACGTCATTATGGTCACCGCGTTGACCGGAGTGGACACGGCCTTGGAGGCCATGAAATGGGGAGCCTACGACTATATCACCAAACCCTATCGGATTGACGAGCTCTATGAGCTTATTAAAAGAGTTTTAGCGAAACGCGCGCTGGAAAAAGAAAACCGATTTTTGCGTCTGGAAATGAACCGGAAAAAGCCGGTGAGCTTAGTCGGGTCCAGCCGGGCCCTGCAAGAAGTCGCCAAAAAAATATCGAGTGCCGCTAAGTCCGATCTCCCTGTCCTCATCCTTGGGGAAATGGGGACCGGCACGGACGAGGTTGCCAGAGAAATACACCAGGAGAGTTCCAGGTCGCAGGGGCCCTTTATCACCCTTTCTTGCGCGTCCTTATCCAAAAGCCAAATGGAGAGGGAACTGTTCGGGGAAGAGGGAGATGAGTCCAGGAATAAAACGCCTCAAATCGGAAAATTAGAATTCGCTGACAAGGGAGTTCTTTTTCTGGATCAAGTGGACCGTCTTTCCCTGGAACTCCAGGAAAAGCTTATCAAGGCTTTTTCCGAGAAAAAAATATCCCGATTAGGCAGCCAAGTTTCAGCTTCTCTGGATGTCCGGGTTATTGCCGCGAGCGAAGCTGATTTGGGATTGGCCGCGGACAAGGGGACCTTTCGAAGAGACCTCTTCCTGTTCCTGAATTCTTTCAGCTTGAAAATCCCTTCTTTGCGGGAGCGCCGGGAGGACATACCTGAATTAATGGATTATTTTCTAAAGGTTTCCAATCAAAAAGCCAAGGTGCCGGTTAAGACGATACAAAAAGAAGCCGTCCAATTCCTCACGCAATACGCCTGGCCCGGCAATATTCGTGAATTGGAAAACAGCGTGGAAATGATGGTTCTTTTCGCGGGCAAGGAAACGCTAACGATCGAGGACATCCCTCTGGATATTCTGGTGAAACAAATCGATCTGGCTAAAACCAAGGAAGAAGCTAAGTTGTCGCTGAAAAGGGTGAGGCGGCAATTTGAGCGGCAGTATATCCGTAAAGTTTTAGAACGCACCCGGGGCAACCAAACCCGAACTGCCGCTACCCTAGGACTTCACCGGAACACCCTTATTTGGAAAATTAAAGAATTGAATCTCGAAGACGACTATAAAAAAATTGTTAAGAAGCGCCGTGAGCACGGGGTTGGATTCCGAAATCTTTAAATTTGGTTCCGGGCCGTTGAAATCCCATTGTCGTTTTTAGCTCAAGGGTTTTAAAACCACAATACTATCGGATGCCCTTTGAACTCGATCGCTTCGCTTCTACATCTTTTCCGTCAATTTCCGGCCGCGGACAAGCCGTCTTTTCATTGGGCCCCAGTGGAACAACGGATTCAAAAATGGCTGGGGGTTGAAAAAGTAATCTTCGCCTTACGCGAGGGAGATCGCTTGATCCGGGACAACGGGCGGGACGCCTTTACCTCGGGAGAGCGGGCGCTGTTCTTGAAACATTTCGGCCGGAAACCCGGACCTTGGCGGGGGTCGAAAAAAAACAAAGAAGACTGGTATTGTGTTTGGCCGGTTCGGTCCGGCAAAGAGTGGATCGCTTGCTACGCGCTGGGGTGGAAAAAAAACGGAACCCATTTTACCCCGGAAGAAAAATATCTTTTGGATTTAGTGTCCGAACAAACCGCGCTTACCTTTGAAACCCGCCGTTGGATGAAAGCCCTGGCAAGGAGTGACCGTCAATCCGCCATTGGCTTTATGTCCTTGGCCATGGCCCACGAAATCCGGAACCCCTTGACCGCCATGGGAACCTTGGTTCAGCTTTTGCCCCGTAAAAAGTCCGATGAGAAATTTATGGATGAATTTCAAAAGGTCATGAACCGGGAAATCAACCGCCTCACCCATTTAACGGAATCCGTTTTGGATTTTTCCAAAGACGGCGGTGAAAAAAGTGAACCGGTGGATTTCCAGGAAGTTGTGGACCAGGTGGTTAAACTTTTAAAACCGCTTTTTGACATGAAGAAAACCCGGCTGATTGTTCGAAATCCACGGGTTCCGCATTTCACCGGCAATGACCACCAAATGCAAAGTTTAATCATGAATTTGCTCCAGAACGCTTTTCAATCCGCCGGCCCGGGTGGAATGGTTCAAATCTCCACAAGTTTGACAAGGGGGAAATCCGGCCCCCATTGGATTCAGTTAAGCGTCAGGGACGATGGGCCAGGAATCCCAAAGGAAAATCTTAAAAATATATTTAACCCTTATTTTTCCACCAAAAATGGCGGAACGGGCTTGGGGTTGGCTATTTGCCGTAAAATAGTCGCCGATCATCAAGGGTTTTTAACGGCCAAAAGCTTTCCCCAGAAGGGCGCCGAATTCAAGGTTTTGCTGCCGATTTAACAAAAAAGTAAAAAAATGGTGCTTGGAAAGGTAATTTTCTGGTATTTTGACTAGGTCCCAGCCGTTGATGTGGAGGAACCCGTGGCCGATGACAATCCCAAAATTCTTATTCTCGAAGATGACGGTTATTTCCGGGAACTTTTGAATGGAATTTGTTCTGAATTAGCTCCGACGGAAGCTGTCGCTGATTTAGGGGCGGCGTTGGGGGTTTTAACCCAGCAATCCTTTAGTTTGCTGCTGCTGGATTGGCATTTAATCCAGCAAGATGCTCTTGCCTTTCATTCAACCCTTGAAAATTTTCAAGCCAATGCTTCCCGAATGGCCCTCTTCACGGTGCCCGATCTTTCTCATGTTATTTCAGCGATGAAATCTGGAGCCAGCGATGTTCTTTGGGCGGCCGAAGACAAGCCAAGTCTGAAAGAGAAAATCAAGGCGGTTTTGGACCAGGAAAAGCCCGTTCCCATTGCCCATGCCTTTGTTGCCCGTTTGGCCGAATCTTTGACCGAAAAGGCCATGTCACAGAAAACCTCACTATTCCAAGCCCGGCGGGAATTTTCCAAGACCTTTTTACAACAGGTTCTTCGGCAGCAAAAGCTACGCCGCACTCAATTGGCTAGTTTTATGAACGTAAGCCCCAGAACCCTTCATCGCCACCTCAGCAGTTAATCGGCGGTTTAACCCGCGAATTCCCAGAAAAATCACGTAAAAAACTGATGGAAATAAGGTGAATTTGAGGTTTACCCCCCAAAAACCCTTAAAATACGTAGAAATTCCTTGCCACGGCTTATTTTCTCTTGTATAAATAGGCCGGATTCCAATAATCCAGGAGGTGGACGTTGACCAAGAGCGAACTGTTGGGGACTTTAGCTGAACAAACAGGCTTGAAGAAAAAAGATGTGGACAATGTTATGCAAGCCCTGCGCAGCACGATTTACAAGACTTTGAAGAAGGAATACAAAATCAAGCTGGACGGCCTCGGCGTGTTTCAGTTGAAAGACCGCAAAGCCCGTGTGGCGCGCAATCCTCGGACCGGTGAAATGGTTAATGTTCCGGCCAAGAAAGTCGTGAAGTTCCGCGTTTTGAAAGATTTGAAGGAAGCTGTTCTTTCCTAAATCTTCCCTAGAAGATTCCAAAAGCGTCCTGTTTTCAAAACAGGGCGCTTTTTTGTTTTTACAGGGTTTTTGACAGACTCCAAAAACAATTTTTTATCAGCCGGTTAAGTTAAAATGGGTCCATTCCTCTCCGGAGAACCTCTTGCCTCCAAAACCTCCCGCCTTCCTTAAATTCGGCTCCAAAGCTTGGCTTTTTTTGAGTTTGGCCGCCTGGGTTTCCTTTGTTTTCATTTTTTTCTTTTTCAAACTTTACGGCGGCTGGCCTAATTTTTTTCCATCCGTCCCGTATGCCACGGCACTTTTACCTCATTTGACAAGTTTTGATCAACGGGTAAACGTTTGGAAAGAATCCTTTTTAGCCCTGGCGACGGGTTTCTTAGTGATGGGAATTCTCTGGAGCTTTGGGAAAAGGCTGTTTCATTGGTTTTCTCTTGAGTCCCCGCAACCAATCCGTTTTTGTTTGGAAATTGGATTCGGAATTTTTCTTTTAAATTTAATTTGGATGGGGCTTGGGCTGGTACGTCTTTGGGTAGAACCCCTATGGCTGGTAGGATTTGTTTTACTAACCCTTTTATTTTTAAAAGATCTATTAAAGCTCCCCGATCAAGGGTTTGCACTCTCTCGGCCTCGAGGCCTTCCCATTTGGCTTGTGTTGATCTGTTCCTTTTATATAGGATTCCTGCTTCTTCACAGTCTGCTCCCGGAGACTTTTTACGATTCCTTGAACTATTTTTTGGGAATGCCGTCCTTCTGGCTGTGGAACCACGGCATTTGCGATTATCCCACCCACCTTCTTTCAGGTTATTTTCACGGCGGCTCTTTATTTTTCTTGAATGGGTTTGTCCTAGCGGGGACCGAAGGAGCCAAGGTCCTAGCGGCTCTCGTACTTTTTGGGATCACCCTCTTTTGTTATGGCTGGGCGAAAGAATTGGGCAGTCCCCGGGCTGGAGTCGTAGCCGGCACTGCGGTTTTAACCTTTCCGCTCCTTTACCTAAATGCCTGGGCCGTCCGGGTGGACGGCCTTCTAACCTTTGTCCTCTTGCTTTTCTTTTTTTCCGTTGAGAAGGGTTCGTCTTCGAAACAAGGCGGGGACCGGTGGATCGCGGCGGCTGGAATCTTCGCTGGGCTGGCCCTGACCATTAAACCCACGGCGGTAGTTGCCATTGGCGCGGCTCTGACGGCCCTTTTGTGGCGGGACGGTTTTAAGGTTCTGAAGCAAAAAAGCTGGATGGTTTTCGCGGGAGTTTTAGCCTTCGAAGTCGGGCCATGGTTTTTGAAAAACGCCTGTTTCACGGGTAATGCTTTTTTCCCCTATGCCATTTCCTGGATGGGGGGGCGTCAATTCCCGGCCTGGAGCTACCAAAGACTTCTGCATGAGAACCAGCAGTTCTTGCCGATGGATCATGGGATTTTGTCGATCCTCAACCTGCCCTGGCGATTGACCATTCCGGGCGCTGGGGACGACCAATTCATCGGGCCGCTACTGCTTGCTTTTCTCCCGTTTTTTTTGATTCTTCGTTTCAAGGATCCGGGGTTGAAATTTTTGGGCCGGACCCTTTTGCTATCTTTCGTTTTTGGATTATACCTGTCTCATATGCTTCGTTTTTCAATGCCGGCCTTTGTGATGTCATTTTTGATTCTTTCAGTTGCGTTCGAGTCATTTAAAGAAGCCGGGTGGAGAATTCTTTGGGTGGGAACGGTAATAGCTGGCGCATTTTTTTGTTTCCCGCAATATTCTTCCCTGAGTGTCACCCAATATGACGGCTGGGGAATTTGGAGCGGGAGTGAAACGCGTCAAGAATATTTGGATCGGAAGATGGGGCCTGGCTATTTTATGACCCAGTGGTGCAATGAAAATTTACCTCAAAACGCCCGTCTGCTTGTGGTCGGGGATGCCCAAGTTCTTTATATCCAAAGACCCACTTATGCTAATTCGGTGTTTGATGAGCAATTTTTCGCGGCGGCGGCCCGGGAAGAAAAGGATCCAGCCGGAATTCTCCTTCGGCTCAAGAAATTGGGAATAACCCATGTAAAGTTCGATTTGACGATGGGATGGAATAACGCGGGGGAATATCACCAATATGATTTAGACAAGGATCAATGGCGGAAAATTTATGATTTTGTACAAAAAGGGTTGGTGCCCATTATCGACAGCCCGGAAGTGAGGCTTTACAAAGTTCGAGATGCATTGTCAGAAAAGGAGTCGCGGATTCCGAACCCATTCCATTTCTTTCCGCCCCAAGCGGCCGATTTATTAAAAGATTATTCCGACGGCAATGACGCAAAGGCAAAGGCCGAAAAGTACCAATTGCTGGGGTTCTTCCCCCGCGATGACTACGAAGGTCATATGTATGAAAAAGAAAAGATGATCAAGAAAATGGAAAAAAAGAAATGAGTCAAAATCCAACTGCTGAAAACCGTGGGGGATCATCGGCTTTCATCCCCCTGTGTCTTTGGGCCCTTTTCGTTTTCGTTTTCTATTTCTCGTTTAAGACCCATCCGTTGTTTCGGGTTTTGCCCTTTTGGGGAAGGGTGTTCGACTTTGATTCCTTTCCCCCGCCCAACCCTTCCGATTTTTGGAATATAGAAGCCGGCTCGGCGCGTATTTTTTTGACCGCTTTCGTCATCATGGGAGCGACCTGGGCCTTGGGGCGGAGGCTCCGTTATTGGCTGGGCCTCGACCTTGTGGATTCATGGGTTCGCGTCGCCTTTGATTTTGGTCTGGGACTTTGTGGTTTGAATCTTTTTTGGATCGGAACGGGTTTGGAAGGGCTTTGGTTTAAGCCCATCTGGATAACCGCGGGGATTTTTCTTCTGGTATCGCTTGCTTCCGAGTGCGCCGTCCTTTTTAAGCAAAAGGTTGGGAAGTCCCTTGCCGGAAATTTTCCAACGGGGGGTTATTTTTTTCTGTTGCTGATGGGAATTTTTTATTGGTTCTTTTCTCTGCTTCAAAATCTGGCTCCCGAAACCTTTTATGATTCCATGGTTTATCATTTGGCCGTTCCTCAGGATTGGCTTTTTCACCATGGAATCGTGGATATTCCCTCTAATTTTTTCGCCAATTACCCCTATGGGGCTGAAATTTATTTTCTGAATGGGCTGGTTTTTCAGGGAACGGAATGCGCCAAGTTGCTCCATGCAGCCGCCTTTGGGGCCTGTGCTTTGCTGGCGGGAGGCTGGGCCAGGGAAATCGCGGGTCCGCGAGCCGGTTGGCTGGCCCTGGCGCTCACTCTCACTTTTCCCCTCTTTGCCGTTAATCTATGGACAACCCAAGTGGAAGGATTTTTAAGCCTAACCGTTCTTGTTTTTATTTACGCCTTAAACCGTTTCGTCCGAAAGGAAGGGAACCGTTGGGTTTGGGCGGTTTTAGCCGGATTGTTTTTGGGATTAGCTCTCTCAACCAAGTACACGGCTTTTCTCGCGGCGGGAAGCGCATTGATCGTTTTAGCTTTCCAAAATCCCGCGATATTTAAAAAAGAGAATTTGAAATTTTGGGTGGTACTGTCCATAGGCAGCCTCCTCATGCTGGGCCCCTGGCTGATCAAGAATTTAGTTTTTACGGGCAATCCATTTTTTCCCTATCTGATGTCTTATTTTCCGGGCCGCCATTTACCGCCGGGCGGCTATGAACGCCTCTTACAGGAACAGCATGCCCGGGTGACAACGGACGTTGGGTCCTGGCTTCTCCTGCCTTGGACCCTCACCATGGCCAATCCGGACAGCTACAACTTTTGTGGTCCCTTGTGCCTGTCCTTAGTTCCGTTTCTATTTCTTTTTCGATTGCGCCACCCTTCGTTGAGGTTTTTAGCCGGGACGAGTCTTATTTTTATGGCGGCAGGATTTGCCGTGACCCACATCCTCCGGTTTGTGCTTCCTGATTTTGTGCTTTTGTTTATTCTTTTGGGCGCCGTTTTGGCCGGGGGGAGCAAACCCGAATGGGGTAAAGGCGCCGCTTGGATTGCGGGTCTTTCGGCGATTTTATGTTTCGGTTATTTGGGGGCCATCAGCCATTATTATTATTCAGCGGGGGGAATATGGTCGGGACGCCAAACCAGGGACAGCTACCTGATGGGACAAGGAAAAATAACGCCTTATATTTCCATGGCCCGGTGGATTTCGGATCATACGCCTGCGGATTCGCGGTTGTTAATCGCTGGCGACGCCCGGGGTCTTTATTACGATAGGCCTTTCCTGACCAATACGGTCTTTGACGCGCAAACCCTGGCCCAATGCGCCAAAGAAGAAAAGGACGCCGAAGGCATTGGGAAGCGGCTCCGGGAGATGGGTGTGGATTATTTGGCCGTGAACGGCTCGGAAGGAATCCGCGTGTCCGCCGATTACCATCATTATGATTTATTGCCGGCGGAATGGAAAAGGCTTGATTATTTTATTCAACGGGGCACGGAAGCGGTTTATTTTGAAAATTTCCAGGGCGTTTACCGTCTGCTTCCTGGTTTGAAAAAATCCCCATCCTCTGAAATTCCGGATATCCTTCTTTGCTTCTCCCAGCCGGCTTCCGAATTCATCAAGAACCTCCGGGGTCAAAAAATCAGGGAAGCGGAGGAGAGCTTGAATCAGGTTTTGAAGCTCTATCCCTTCTCGAAAACATGGAAAAAACAGCAGAAGGAATTTGAGGCGAATTTCGGGAAAAGCCTCCATGGTTAAGGCCGTGAACCCGCGAAGTCTGATTTCCCGAAGGCCGGGGAACAAGGTTCGTGGCCTTTTATGAGTGTGCTTGTTTTTTCAGAGTCGCGGTTGCGCTTTGGGCGCCTAATCCTTTTGTTTTTGGGTTTTTGTGTCCCCTTAGTGTTTTCTTTAAAATTGGAAGATGCATTTGAGCTGCCGCAAACACTCTGTGTTTTAATCGCGGCGTCTTTTTTAGGGTTGGTTTGCCGGAGCGGGGAATGGACCGGAACTTTTAAGGCTAACTGGGTTCTTTTTATTTTTTGTTTTGTGTTCCAGGCCTGCGGCCTCTATTCCTTTTGGGGCTTGACCAACGAAACCCACTTTTATTTCTCAACTCAAAATTACTTATGGGTTTTGACTTTCTTTTTATTCCTCGCTCCCGTCAGCTCATTTCTCGAAAAAAGAAAATTTTACGCATTTCTGGTCCTTTCCGGCCTAGGGGGATCCCTTTACGCCTTCGTTCAGTTCATGGGATGGGATTTCACCGGTTGGAATAGCAACTTTGGCGGAAGAAGCTTCTCGACCTTGGGCAATCCCACTTTTTGGGCGGGGCAGCTGCTGGTATTGATCCCCCTGGCGGTTTATTTGGCGATTTCGTCCGTTGGGAAAGGGCAAAAATGGTTTTGGTTTGCCGTCCTGGGGATACTCACCGCCAGCCTGCTGATGACTCAAACCCGGGGAGCTTGGCTTGGTTTTTTGGGCGAGGTTATTTTGCTCGCCCTGTTGATCCGGGGACAAAGTTTTGTTTGGAAAGGGTTGATGCTGGGGTTGATCGCTTTTCTCTTGTGTCTGTTGGCGGTGCCGTCCCTGAACCGGAGGACCGTTTCCTCGTTTCAAGTTCACGGTCAGGACGCCCAGGGGCGGTTTTTGATGGGAGAGGCGGCGGTCCGTCAATGGAAAGAAAAGCCGTGGTTCGGACAGGGTCCGGGCGGGTACGCCAGTCAATTTAGCCGAATCCAATCCCTCCTCGGAACCAAGGAATCATTCCGCCTGGACGGGACCGCCCGCCACGCGCATGAGGAATATTTGGAGCTGTTGGCCGACCGGGGCCTGGTGGGAGGGCTGTTGGCCCTTTTGATTTTGTGGATTCTCGCGCGGCGGCGGTTGAGGGAAATAAATCCAATGGTTTTTTCCATGGCAACGGCCGAATTGGCCGTCATGGCGGGCATGGGGATTCACTCCTTGTTTCATTTCCCTTTTTCGGTTGTTCCGACAGCCTGTGTCTTGGCGCTTTTATTCAATCCCAGTTGGGATCAAAGCTCCCGGCCGCATCCCCAAGAGGGGCCGCTTTGGAATGAGCCGCGATTTATTTTCGCTATTAGCTTGTTCGTTCTTTGCGGCATGGGAATGAAGGTCCTCTCGCAAAACGCGAGGCTCCACCAGTCCATTGATTTGGCCTCGAGCGGGCGAAACGAGGAGTCCTTGAAACGGCTGGATTTTGATCCTTCGGTATCGTTTTTTCATTACTTAGACCCCCGCTGTTGGAAACAAAAAGCCGTGGTGCTGGCCGGTATAGATAGGGAAGCGGAAGCGGCCGAGGAGTTAGAAAAGACGGTTCAGGCCTATCCCTTTGACGCGAACGCCTATGCGGTGCTTTGCGGGTTGTATGGAAAACAAAAAGATTGGGAAAGGGCGCGGATAAGCGGAATGAAAGCGTTAGAGATTGACCCTTTCCACGAACAAGCTTTGAATAACTTGGCCATGTCCTCTCATTTGGATGGCCGGGACGGTGAAGCGGTTTTTTTTCTTGAAAAATTGGAAGAGAGTCAAAGATTTTGGGGCAAGGATGAAACGGCCTCTCAAACGCGGCAGAAGATAAAATTATTGAAAAACAAAAAAAGGTTTTGAACCCAGGACAAATTTGCCTTGGAGCGGCCCGATCGCCCCCTTTCAACCCTCCTTTTTCATCAAAAGACGTCTTAAGTTGTCATAGAAGCTCCTGAGGTGTTAAATTATAAGGGTGAAAGGGCGTTTTTCGGCTTTGGCCGGGGAACGCTTGTGGAGGATTATTTAATGAGCATCCAAACTTTAATCGATAAATCCACGTCTTCTTCCATTGGGCTTTCCCCTTCCGAAAACTCCCTCGATCGCCCTTTAATCCAAAAGGCCTATGAATTCGCCAAGAAGGCCCATCAAGGGCAGCAGCGCCTTTCGGGTGAGGAATATTTAACCCACCTGGTCGGCGTGGCCGAGATTTTGGCCGAACTCCACATGGATTCGGTCACCATCGCCGCCGGACTCCTCCATGACATCCTGGAAGACACCAAAGTCACCTACGAAGAACTCAAGACCGAGTTCGGCGAGGAAGTCGCCGGATTGGTGGACGGCGTCACAAAAATATCCACCCGTAAATTTCAGGACGCGGCCCTGGTCCATGCCGAAAGCACCCGCAAGATGCTGGTAGCCATGGCCAAGGATGTCCGGGTAATCCTGATCAAGCTGGCGGACCGCACCCACAATATGCGGACCCTTGATTTTCTTCCCCCCGAACGGCGCGAAAAAATGGCCAAGGAAACCCTCGACCTCTACGCTCCCCTGGCCCATCGGCTGGGGATCGCTAAGATCAAAAGTGAGTTGGAGGACCTTTGCTTCCGCTACCTCCAGCCCAAGGCCTATTACGAATTGGTTGAGAAAATCGCCATGAAGAAGGCCGAGCGGGAAAAGCTGCTGGAACACGTGATTCAAATCATGGAAACCAAAATGAAGGAATCGGGGATCACGGCCAAGGTGGAAGGCCGCTCCAAGCACTTCACCAGCATCTACAACAAGATGGTGATTCAACAAAAGACCTTCGATGAAATTTTTGACCTCATGGCCATCCGGGTTTTAACCAGCACCGTGAAGGAATGTTACGAAGTGCTGGGAATGGTCCACACCATTTGGAAGCCCCTCCCGGGCCGTTTCAAGGATTATGTGGCCATGCCCAAAAATAATATGTATCAGAGCCTCCATACCACTGTCATGGGGCCGGAAGGCCAGCCGGTGGAAATTCAGATCCGTACCTACGACATGCACCGCACGGCGGAAGAGGGTATCGCCGCCCATTGGATTTACAAAGAGGGCCGGGCGGCTGAAAAGGAAGATGAAAAATTCGCCTGGATGCGCCAGCTCTTGGACCTGCAGCAAGACATCAAGGACACCACCGAATTCGCCGAGGCCATGAAGGTGGACTTGTTTGACGACGAGGTTTTCGTTTTTACGCCCACAGGCGAGGTCAAGGAACTTCCTCGGGGCGCTACCGCCTTGGATTTCGCCTATGCCGTCCATACCGATGTGGGAACCCATACGATGGGCGTGAAGGTTAACGGCCAGATGGTTCCCCTAAGATCAACTTTAAAAAACGGGGACATTGTGGAAGTCTTGACCCAGTCTTCCCGGGTTCCCAGCCGTGATTGGCTGAAGATCGTGGTGACCAGCCGCGCCAAAAACAAGATCCGCCACTGGTTCCGCACCCATCTTTCCGCCGACGAAGTCGACAAGGGAAAACATCTGTTGGAAAAAGAAGCGCCCCGGCTCGGAATTGATTTTAACGCCGCCCTCAAATCGGGAGCTTTAGAAGGACTGGCCGAATCTTTTGGATGCCACAACTTGAACGAGCTTCTGGCCAATACGGGCCACGGAGAAATATCGGCTAAACAGGTTTTGAATAAACTTTTGGTTAAGCTTCATCCGGAAGAGCACGGGACCAAGGCCGAAAAACACACGGAAGAAAAATCAACCGAAATTAGGTCCTCAAAAAGCGCCCCGGCCGCGGCCCCTGGAATCCAAGGCAAGGGCATATCGATCGGAGGGCAAAAGGATTTTCTTATCCGTTTCGCCCGATGCTGCACCCCCGTACCGGGAGATCCCATCGTGGGTTATGTCACCCGCGGGCGGGGTGTTTCGGTCCACCGTACCGACTGCCCCAATACCCTTCAGCTGCCGGAGGGGGAGAGCCGGATGATCCCCGTTTCCTGGGAAGATAACGCAGGCCAGGTTTACGAAGTGGCGGTCGAGGTAAAGGCCAAGGACCGCGCTAAATTGTTGACGGATATGCTCCTGTCCATATCCGAGGAAGGGGTTCTCATCAACGAAGCCAACGCCAAGGCCCAAGACGGCGGCTGGGCCCAGGGTTATTTTGTCATTGGTATTTCCAAGGCGGACCAGTTGGAAAAAGTGCTGAAAAAACTGCAAAGGGTTCAGGGCGTGGTCAGCGCCAAACGGATTGAACCGAGATAAAAGCAATTAGAAATTAGGAATGGGGTATTGGGAATTTAATTCTATGCGATACCTAACTTCTAATTCCCAATTTGAAAACCAGCAGGGATAGGAAAAAGAGAAATGATGGAAAGAAAAGTGATATCATCGAGTGGCGCGCCGAAGCCGATTGGCCCCTATTCCCAAGCCGTTGAGGCGGGGGGGTTTATTTTTTGTTCCGGCCAGATTCCTCTGGATCCTCAAACCAACCAGTTGATCCAAGGCGATATTTCTTCCCAAACGATTCGAATTTTAGATAACCTTGAGGCGGTCTTGAAAGCCGCCGGTTCCTCGTTGGATCGAGCCCTCAAGTTGACGGTTTACCTGACGAATTTATCCGATTTCGACCGGCTCAACCAAGTGTTAGCGGAAAGATTTCCCTTGGCCCCGCCGGCCAGAGCGGTTGTTCAGGTTTCGGCGCTTCCCAAAAACGCCGCGGTGGAAATGGATCTTATCGCTTTGAAGAACGCGTAAAGAGGAAGCCGATGCCGACGGACGTGAATTGCGTGACCCATTCGGATAGAAGGGCGGTGGGATATTGTTCCCGCTGTCAAATGGCCTATTGTTCCGACTGCCTCGATGTGGAAATGGGCCAGCCCCTCTGCCTCGCCTGCAAAAAGAAATTTTCCCAGACGGCCTCGTCAGGTTCGGCCGTCCCTTCGCCCGGGGTCTCGTCACCAGCCGGGGGTTCCTCACCTCTCAACTTCAAGGGAAGGGGATTGGATGACGATCTCTTAGGCCTTTTGGGAGCCCCGACGCCCTCTATGGCGGAACCACCGAAAGCCGTGGCTCCCCATTTGCCTCAGTCCGCTCCAGCTCCGAATTTGGATTTTTCCATGCCGTCTAGGCCTCCGGCTTCCGCTCCCCCCGCTCCTGTTTCCGCGGGTCAAGCCGTTCCGCCCCCGTTAAAGCCCATGGCTCCTCTGGCGCCTCCTTCACCGGCCGCTTCCACTCCCAAGCCTTCTTTAGACTTTGATTCTTTAATTCAAAGCCCTCAAGCGCCCCTGCCCACTCTTCCGAAAAATCCGGCGGCGCCCTTGTCTTTCACTAAGGACTCCATGGCGGGTCTTTCCATCGCGCCCTCCAAGAAAAAAAATAAAATTATTTCTCTCGGAAAAATTTGGGCCAAATATCTTCTCCGCCGTTCCTACGAGATGTTTGATCCCTTGGCCCAAAAACTGAAAGTTCCCACATATGTTTTTCTCTGCCTCGTGGCCGCTCTTGCCACCGGAGTCATTATCGGAATCGGGGCATGGTTGAACCGTCCCGCAGTCGCCATGGCCGACACGGTACCGTCGATCCACATGGTTCAAGTGAATTCGGGGCAAATCAGCGAAATGGACGTGACGACCTATACGGATCTACAAAACCAAGTCCAAACGATGGGCTTCACTCCCTTGATGCAAATGACCGTTCCTCAGCTTCCCTCGCCCAATTTTTTTGACGTGGGAATGAAAGAGAACATCGGCACTTACAGCGAAATCCTAAAAAGAACCGGGACCATTACGCCTCATCTTTCCTTTGTGACAGTTTTTACCAACGGGGTCTGGTATTCCACGAATGGATGGGATGGAAAGAACCAACAGATGGAATATTTGATCAGCGAGTTTTTCCCTCAGGACAGTCCCGACCAGCTTTACGTTAAACACGTGCAAGGCGTGGAAAAACTTAAACAGGACAAAGATTGGCAGGTCCAGTCCATAAGCCAAAACCGTTATATGGCCGCTTTGAGCGATCACTTAAGATGGTTTCTTGTCAAGACGGGCATCCCTGGCTACAGCGCAACTTTCGACCTATGGCATTGAATATTGACAAACGTCCCGACCTTCCGGCCCGGGTTATTAACGCTATTTCCCGCAACGATTAAATGAGCTTTGTATCTACCGCTTTCCTTATCCTCGTCTTGGCGTGCGTTGGCTTCCGCTGGAAACTACGGAAACCGGAAAATAGGAATTATTATCTTTGGTTTTTGCTGGCGGCCAGCCTCGTTTTTTACGCGTCGTATATTCCTAGGTATATTTTCCTTTTGCTGGGTTTGACCGCTATTGACTTTGTCCTGGGCCGAAAAATCGCGGAAACAAAAAACGCGGGACTTAAAAAGTTTTATCTAACCCTGTCCATCGTTTCAAACTTGGGGCTTTTGGGATTTTATAAATATTCGCATTTTCTCATCGAAACTCTGCAGGATTTTTCCTATGTTTTGGACGGTCCTGTTTTGGCAAGAATACAGGCAAACTCCGCCCTTCCGTTGGGATTATCGTTTTTTACCTTCCAAAGTATGAGCTATACCATCGATGTTTACCGTGGGTCGATTCTACCGGAAAGGCGCTATTGGCGTTTTCTGCTATTCGTGAGTTTTTTCACGCATTTGATATCGGGACCGATCGTAAGGGCCAGCGAATTACTTTACCAATTCGACCGGAAGCGAAGGCTGTGGCCCGCGGTGGCAATGGAAGGGCTCTTCCTGATCGTTCGTGGTTTTTTCTTAAAAAGGGTGGTGGCGGATAATTTGGCGGATTACGTCAATAACTATTGGCGGGATGACTTTATTTCAAGCCGTTCGGCTTCCGTCTCGCTTTTATTGGCGTTTTTTTTTGGTTGCCAGATTTTCGCTGATTTTGAGGGCTATACCAGCATCGCGAGGGGTTCCGCTTATTTATTGGGATTTCGGCTGCCTCGGAATTTCAATTATCCTTATTTGGCGGCCTCGTTCAGGGAGTTTTGGACCCGTTGGCACATTACCTTGTCCCGGTGGATGAGGGACTATCTTTATATTCCCTTGGGCGGCAATCATGTTTCCACACTTCGTCTTTATGCCAACCTATTAGCCGTCATGATATTGGCGGGACTATGGCATGGGGCATCTTGGACTTTTGTGGTTTGGGGATTGATCCATGGAGCGGCGTTGGTTCTGGAACGGATGCTGGGGTTACACCGGCCCGACCGTTGGCCTTCCTGGGTAATCGGGATTTGGTTTTTAGTGGTCCAATTCGGCGTGCTGACGGCGTGGGTTTATTTCAGGTCCGAATATGTCTATCAAGCCGAAGCCTTAATCCGAAACGGACTGAGCGGACACTGGGACTGGGAAACCGGAAGGAAGCTGGAGGCGGGGCTGGCCTTTACGCTTCCTGTGATAGCCATGCACGTGAGGGGTTTTTTAGCGGAAAAAAGCTGGCTCAACAGTCCTCAACCCATGGAAAAAGCGGCTTGGTGCGCCTTCATGGTTTATGGCGTCATCTCACTTTCGGGTCAAAACAATGCCTTTATTTATTTCCATTTTTAAGAAAGCCCGCAACCGCAAGCTCGCGGGAGTCGGTGTGTCTGTTTTTTGTTTTTTTATATTTTTTTTCATGGCAGGACAATGGATATCGGCGGAGAAACCGGAATGGGTCCATCAAGACCCCCTTCCGCCGCAGTTTCGGAATTTGGATTCCTTTTCCCTGTTCGAAGCTCATGGGCAAATTGACGCGGGCAACGCCCTTTATTACGGCATTGGCCCCTTGATTTCCTTGGCCAGGAAAGCGGATGTGCTGGTTTTGGGGAATTCCAGGCCCTTTTTCGCCTTTCGAGAGGAGGCGATTCAAGAGGCTGAAAAAAAAAGCGGCTTAACCTTTTTCAGCCTCGCGGGTCCGGGCGATAATTTTCCGTTCGCCAGGGAAATCATTCTTCGAAATCATTTGTTTCCGCGGTTTATTATTTTGAGCGAGGAGGATTTTTTCAACCCGAAATTATGGCCCTTTCAAAAAGAAGTGATGGCCGGGTCCTGGTGGCACGGCTGGTCGAACACCTACGCCCATTATTACCAATGGCTGGTTCAATATTATACCGACGGCGTTATTCCGAGACTGACCTTTTTTAAGGCGAACCAGGGTAAGGAGATATTCACCTTTCGGTCGCCTTTGAATAATTTTCTTTTTTTGGAAAACAACTCTGGAGATCACCGCCCGCTGGTTGAGCAAACAGGGAATCACCCCTCGAATCCTGTCCGTTTCAATATGGCCCGGATTTTTATTGCGGAAATGAGGGATCGGGGAGCACAAGTTATTTTGATTTATGTCCCCAACGGGAAGGATCCGGAGTTCGTTAGAAAAGAGGCCGAGGCATTAGGCGTTTCCTGTGTTCTTCCCAGCCTGGGGGGGCTTGAGACCTTTGACGGCATTCACTTGACTCCCGAAAGCAGCGGCCGGTTCGCGAGGGCGTTTTTTGACTTGTTTTTTAAATTGCCGGAAGTGCGAAAAATGATCCGGGAACGAACGGAAGGCAAGCCCGCGGAGAAATAGGATTTCCCTGGGCCGGCCCAAGGAAAAAAAGAGGGCGGAATTTTCTTAATTTTTGTTCCGACTTGTTAAATAAAAATCCTTTTTTGGCTCGGAAAAGATCGGGCGGTTGGAATATCGGGCCGGCCTCATAGCTTATTTTTCCAGGTTTTATGGCTTCCAGCCCGTTGACACCCATTGGCTCTGCGACTATATTAACGCAACTTCCCTGGGGGATTTTATGATCGAGCCGGACAAGCTGACGATAGCCCTGACTTACGACGACGTCATGCTTGTGCCCCAGAAGTCCAGCGTCCTGCCCCACCAAACCGATGTTTCTACCTCCTTAACTTCCTCGCTCAAATTAACCATTCCCATCATCAGCGCCGCCATGGATACGGTTACGGAAGCCCGCTTGGCCATCGCCCTGGCCCAGGAAGGCGGTCTGGGGATCGTTCATAAAAACTGCACGATCGAGCAGCAGGTCGCTGAGGTGGATAAAATCAAGCGCTCCGAAGCGGGCATGATCAGCGACCCCATCACGCTTACCCCTGACAAGCTGGTCTCGGACGCTCTTTCCATCATGAAGCATTACCACATCTCGGGTATTCCCATTGTTCAAAAAGACGGCAAACTGGTCGGGATCGTCACGAATCGGGATTTAAGATTCGTCAAAAGGGCGGATCAGGTCCTCAAAGAAGTCATGACCAAGGAAGATTTGGTCACAGCCCCTGTGGGAACCACGCTGGAAGCCGCCGCCGAGATACTTCACAAGCACCGCATCGAAAAATTATTGGTCGTCGATAAAAAGGAAAACTTAAAGGGCCTTATCACGATTAAAGACATTAACAAACGTATTAAGTTTCCGAACGCCTGCAAGGACGATCAGGGGCGCCTCCGGGTCGGGGCCGCCATCGGTGTCGCCAAGGACACCGAAGAGCGGGCGGAAGGGTTGGTGAACGCCGGAGTGGACGTGCTGGTGATTGATACGGCCCATGGCCACTCCGAAGGCGTTCTCAAGACCGTCAAAATGATCCGCAAAAAATATCCAAAGCTGGCTCTGATTGTCGGCAATGTTGTTACCGGAGACGCGGTGAAGGCCTTGGCGGACGCCGGGGCCAACATTGTGAAGGTCGGCATCGGACCCGGCTCCATTTGCACGACCCGAGTCGTGACGGGAGTGGGTGTTCCTCAAATCTGGGCCATCGCCGAATGCGCGAAAGCGGCTAAAAAAAGCAAAGTCACCATCATCGCCGACGGCGGCATCAAGTACTCGGGCGACATTACCAAGGCCATCGCGGCTGGGGCGGACGCGGTCATGTTGGGCGGTCTTTTTGCCGGTACGGAAGAATCTCCTGGAGAAGTGATCAATCTTCAGGGACGGATGTTCAAGGTCTACAACGGCATGGGATCGCTGGCCGCCATGCAAAAGGGAAAAAGCGCCGACCGTTATTTCCAGGAAGGCATCACGGATGTCAAAAAACTAGTGCCGGAAGGCATTGAGGCCCGGGTGCCCTACCGCGGACAGCTCTCCGAATTAATTTTCCAGCTTATCGGGGGCCTGCGCGCCGGGATGGGCTATTGCGGCACGCCGAATTTGAAGGACCTGCGGGAAAACGGAAAATTCGTCCAGATCAGCTCGGCGGGCTACCAGGAAAGCCACCCCCATGACGTCGTCATCACCAAAGAAGCGCCGAACTACTATCTGGATTAAAAACCGCCGTCCGCTGTCCGCTCTCCGTCGTTCGCTAAGGCTTTAAAGATTGAAATCTTTAGCGGAGGACGGAGAGCGTGAGGCGGACGACGAATTTTGGAGTTCAAATGAGCCACGATACGATTATCGTCCTTGATTTCGGCGCCCAATACAGCCAGTTGATCGCGCGGCGGGTCCGCGAGTGCAAGGTCTACTGCGAAATCCTGCCCTTTTCCGCGCCGCTTTCCGAAATCCTCGCCAAAAATCCCAAGGGGATCATCCTGTCCGGCGGTCCTGCCAGCGTCTACGCCGATGGCGCGCCTCATGTCGCCAAGTCCCTTTTAGAGCAGGGAATTCCCATCCTGGGCATCTGCTACGGCATGCAATTAATTTCCTACTTATTGGAAGGCGGCGAGGTTAAAAAAGCCGGCAAAAAAGAATTCGGTTTAGCGAAACTCAAGATCAAGGACAAAAAAGGCTTCTTGTCCGGCATTCCCTCGGCCATCAACGTCTGGATGAGCCATGGCGACAGCGTCACGGCCGTCCCGCCTGGTTTTAAGGTCTTGGCTTCTACTGAAAACTGCAAATTCGCCGCGGTGGTCAACGAGAAGAAGAAAATTTACGGGGTCCAATTTCATCCCGAAGTAGTCCATACCGAAAAGGGAAAAAAGGTTCTGGAGAATTTCGCCCGCAAGGTCTGCCGCTGCAAGCCCACCTGGAGCATGGCATCCTACGTCCAGCAGGCCATCCACCGGATTAAGGAACAGGTGGGGAAGGGCCGGGTGCTGTGCGGAGTTTCCGGCGGGGTGGATTCCACTGTGGCCGCGGCCTTGATCCACCGCGCGGTGGGAAAACAGCTCTCCTG
>CAZHFP010000017.1:0-2360 GCA_964531065.1 uncultured bacterium | reverse complement strand
TTCAAGCTAGTGGAGCCGCTTCGGGAGCTTTTCAAGGATGAGGTAAGGGAATTAGGGGCCAAGCTGGGGATTCCCAAAGAATTGCTCTGGCGCCAGCCTTTCCCTGGTCCGGGATTAGCGGTCCGGATTGTGGGCGAAATCACCCGGGAAAAACTGGACGTGCTCCGGAAGGCCGACGCCATTGTGACTGAGGAAATAACCAAGGCCGGACTTTACTATTCCATCTGGCAGTCCTTCGCGGTCCTGACGCCGATCCGCACCGTCGGGGTGATGGGGGACGAGCGCACCTATGACCATGTCTGCGCCATCCGCGCCGTCCATTCGAGCGACGGCATGACGGCGGATTGGGTCAAACTTCCTTACGATGTTTTAGGAAAAATCTCAAACCGTATTATCAACGAGGTACGTGGCATCAACCGGGTCGTCTATGACATTACGAGCAAGCCGCCCGGCACGATTGAGTGGGAGTGATTTTCGTCGTTCGTCCTCCGTCGTCCGTTCTCCGCTTTTAAAACCAGCTTCCACCGCTAGTTCGTGTCTTTTAAGACCCGCAATCCCATTACAATCCTTTGATTTGCCTTTCTTTATTCCTTTGTGGACGACCGATGACGGAGGACGGACGACTGATATAATGCCCGCATGACCCGTCCCGAATTCGTCCATCTTCACCTTCAAAGCCAATTTTCGATCCTGGAAAGCACCGTCCGGGTGGAGCCCCTGATGGCCCGCTTGAAGGAATTCCAGATGCCCGCCGTGGCCCTGACGGATAAAGGAAACCTTTTCGGTGCCATCGCCTTTTATCAAAGCGCCCTCTCCCATGGCCTCAAGCCCATTTTGGGCTGTGAGATCGCCGTGGCGCCAGGCTCACGGTTCGATAAATCGCAGGCCCACGGACGCCAAGAAGCCTACCCCCTGGTTCTTTTAGCTGAAAACCAAGAAGGCTATCAAAATTTACTGAAGCTTTCTTCGGCGGGCTATCTGCAGGGTTTTTTCCATACGCCCCGGGTGGATAAGGAACTGCTCGCCCGCCACAGCAAGGGCTTGATCGCGCTTTCGGGCGGCCCTCAAAGCGAAATCGACCGGTACATTTTGAAAGAGGAAATGCCCCAGGCCCTTCGGGTCGCGGCGGAATACCAGGAAATCTTCGGCAAGGATCATTTTTACCTGGAAATTCAGGATCACCGAAAGCCTTCCGACCGCTTGGTCCAGAAACAGTTGAAGGAAATATCGAATAAAACATTCATTCCCTTGGTGGCGACCAACGACGTCCGCTATTTACGCCGGGAAGAGGCCCCTTTTCACGAGATTCTCGCGTGTCTAGGCCGGGGGCAGGTCCTTTCCGATCCCAGCCACTTTTCCCTCGGTTCGGAGGAGT
This sequence comes from uncultured bacterium, assembly GCA_964531065.1. Taxonomy (GTDB): domain Bacteria; phylum Oederibacteriota; class Muellerivitia; order Muellerivitales; family Muellerivitaceae; genus PALSA-1180. The sequence continues at coordinate 985 of CAZHFP010000017.1, read as the reverse complement.
ATTACCTTAAATCCCCCGAAGAGATGGCGCAGATTTTTGCCGAGATCCCCGAGGCCCTGCATAAAACCCTTCAAATCGCCGAGCGGTGCAATGTTTCTTTTGAGTTCGATAAAACCTACATGCCTTCCTTTCCCGTACCGGATAAATCCTCAACAGAAGACGCTTATCTTGAAAAACTAAGCCTGGAGGGTTTGGAAAAACGTTTCGGGGCCAAAGCGGCGGATCCGGCGATCCGCGGACGGATGAATGAGGAGTTAGCGGTCATCAAGAAAACGGGCTTCAGCGGTTATTTCCTGATCGTCTGCGATTTCATCGCTAAGGCCAAGCAAAAAGGCATTCCGGTAGGGCCGGGCCGGGGAAGCGCCGCCGGAAGCTTGGTGTGCTTCCTCATCGGCATTACCGAGGTGGATCCGATCCGCTACGATCTTTTATTTGAGCGTTTTATCAATCCCGAGCGGGTCAGCGCACCCGATATCGACGTGGATGTCTGCGACCGAAGGCGGCAGGAAGTCTTGAGCTACATCACCGAAACCTACGGCAAGGACCGGGTGGCCTCCATCGTCACCTTCGGGACCATGGCGGCCAAGGCCGCCCTCCGGGATGTGGGCCGGGTATTGGAAATTCCGCTGCCGGAGATTGACCGCATCGCGAAACTGATTCCCAATGAACTGAAAGTCACCTTGGAGGACGCGGTGGAGAAGGTGCCCGAACTACGGGCCATCGCGAGGGAGCAGGGCCCCTACCGAAAATTGTGGGATGTTTCCAAATCGTTAGAAGGTTTGGTCCGTCACGTTTCAACCCACGCGGCCGGGATCATTATCGGCAACGAACCCCTGCTGGAAAAAGTCCCCCTTTGCACGGGTGCGGGGGATGAGGTGCTGACCCAATATGACATGAATGTCCTGAAAGACGTGGGTCTGCTCAAACTGGATATCTTGGGACTCCGGACGCTCTCGGTCATTGACGACGCGGTCCACCTCATCAA
>CAZHFP010000016.1:0-27892 GCA_964531065.1 uncultured bacterium | reverse complement strand
AGGCGGCCATACGGTCGGCGCCGGCGTTGTTATTCAGATCGTCGAATAAAGAAAGGGCAGGAAAAGAATGGCCACGGCCACGAGTCAAAAAATTAGAATCAAGTTGAAGGCCTATGATCACCGGCTTTTGGACCGGTCGACGGTCGAGATTATCGAGACCGTGCGCCGGACGGGAGCTATTGTGTTGGGCCCGGTTCCGCTGCCGACAGAAATTGTCCGCTATACGGTATTGAGAAGCCCGCACGTTGACAAGAAGTCCCGGGAGCAATTTGAGATCCGCACCCACAAGAGACTGGTGGATATCGTCAACCCCAACCAGAGAACTATCGATTCGTTAATGAAACTTGACCTCCCCGCTGGCGTGGATGTCGAGATTAAATTGTAAGGGTGAAGGAAATGAGCGAGAGCGTGCAAACTTTAATCGGAAAAAAGGTCGGTCAAACCACCTATTTTGAAGAGAGCGGCAAAGCCACCCATGTCACGGTGCTGGAAGTGGGGCCTTGCGTGGTCATTCAAAAGAAAACGATGGAAAAAGAAGGCTATAACGCCCTTCAATTGGGTTTTGGCGAGAGAAAAGAAAAACACACCACGAAGGCCTTGCAGGGTCACTTTAAAAAGTCCGGCGCGACCCCCAAAAGAATTTTGCAGGAAGTACTGGTGGCTGACCCGGCTCCCTACGAAGTGGGGCAGACCTTGACGGTCGAGAATTTAAAGGATGTGACTTGGGTCGACGTGACCGGCGTCACCAAGGGGAAAGGTTTTCAAGGCGGAGTTCGCCGCCACGGTTTTAAGGGCGGACGCAATTCACACGGAAGCATGTTTCATCGCGCTCCCGGCGGTATTGGCGCTTCTTCCGATCCTTCCCGTGTTTTTCCGGGATCCCGCATGCCGGGCCACATGGGTATGGACAAAAGCACCATGTTGAATTTGAAAGTCGTGAAAATTGACGCTGAAAACCATTTGTTGTTCATCAAGGGTGCGGTTCCAGGAGCCGATGGCGGCATCGTCACCGTGCGTCCCAGCATCAAAAAGTAAAGGGAAATTTCCATGTCTAAAGCGAATGTGTACAACGTAACGGGACAGTCCACGGGTCAAATGGATCTGCCGGAAGCTGTGTTCGGACTCAAGCCTAGGGCTCATCATATTTGGAGAAGCGTCACGACTCATTTGTCCAACCAGCGTTTGGGAACGGTCAAGACCAAGCGCAAGGGCGAAGTTTCCGGAGGCGGAAAAAAACCCTTCAAGCAAAAAGGAACCGGTAACGCGCGCCAAGGGTCGACGAGGGCTGTTCAATTCGTCGGGGGTGGTATCGCCCATGGTCCGAAGCCCCGGGATTACTCCTTGGAATTGCCGAAAAAGATGCGCCAACAAGCTTTGTCTGAGTCCCTATCCGATAAGGCGCAGCGCGGGAAGATTATGGTCATCGAAGGATTGAAGTTTGACGCGCCCAAGACCAAACAAGCGGTTAGTCTGCTGAAAAGCTTGGGGGTTGACGGCCAGAAATGCCTGATTGTCATCGATCAAGTGAACGCTGCGACTGCGAAAAGTTTCCGTAATATCCCTCAGGCGACTCTTTTGTCCCGCTCCAATTTAAATACCTATGAAGTGATGAACCATGAAGTGGTGGTGTTAACTCAAAGCACCTTGAAGCAGTTGATGGAAGCCAAGGCCAAACAAACTTCCAAGAAGGAGAAGGTCTCGTGAAGAAACTCCAGGACGTTATTGTCAGGCCTTTGATCACCGAAAGAAGCACTTTGTTAAAGGAAAAAAACAAATATTCCTTTGAGGTTCATCCGAACGCGACGAAGAAAGAAATCAAAAGCGCGGTCGAGACTATTTTTAAAAAAGAGAAAGTTGAAGTGACGAAAGTCAACACGGCCAATGTTCCGGCGAAAATTCGCCGGTTTGGCCAAAGAATGTCGAAGGCCTACCGCTGGAAGAGGGCCATTGTCACGGTGAAGCCGGGACAAAAAATTGAATTTTTTGAAGGGGCTTAAACCACATGCCAATTAAGCAATATAAACCGACGAGCGCCGGCCGCAGGGCCATGACGGCGATTACGGGTGAAAATCTCACGAAGAAAGCCCCTGAAAAGTCCTTGATGGTTCCGATCAAGGGAACGGGCGGACGCAACATGTACGGCCGGATCACCAGCCGCCACCGGGGCGCGGGGCATAAACGCCAGTACCGCATCATCGATTTTGGCCGTGAAAAGGGCGCCATGGCCGCTAAGGTTGTTTCCTTGGAATACGACCCTAACCGTTCTTCCCGAATTGCTTTGGTGCAATATTTGGATGGCAATAAAAAATATATTTTGGCGCCGGAAGGGCTGCAGGTTGGGGACCGGGTTTTGTCGGGTCAGGGTGCGGACGTCAAGCCGGGCCACGCGATGAAACTTAAAGATATCCCGCTGGGTTCGATGATTCACAATATTGAAATCCGCCCCGGCAAGGGCGGGCAGCTGGTCCGTTCCGCCGGCGCGGTGGCGCAGCTCATGGCCCGCGAAGGCGATTACGCGACGATCAAGCTTCCTTCGGGCGAGATGAGAAAAATTCTCGCCGAGTGCATGGCTTCAATCGGCCAGGTCGGTAATTTGGATCATATCAACGTGAGTATCGGCAAGGCCGGCAGGATGCGCTGGATGGGCGAACGTCCCCAATCCCGCGGAGTCGTGACCCGTCCTGGCGACGGACATCCGATGGGCGGAGGCGAAGGAAAAAGCTCAGGGGGACGCCACCCGACGACGCCTTGGGGAAAACCGACAAAGGGTTACAAGACCCGGCAGAACAAGCTGACGGATAAATACATCGTTAAACGCCGTAAATAAAAAAGAGGGTTAAGAAATGTCTCGATCGTTAAAAAAAGGTCCTTATGTGGATCAAAAGCTGATGAAGCTGATTCAGAAGATGAACCGAGCCAACGACAAAAAGGTCATCAAGACTTATGTCCGCCGCTGCTCGATCCATCCGGAAATGGTGGGGCACACTTTCGCCATCCATAACGGAAAAAAATTCATTCCGGTTTTTATCACGGAAAACATGGTGGGACACAAGTTGGGTGAGTTTTCCCCGACTCGTACTTTTAAGGCCCACGGCGCCGCCCGAACCGAAAAAGCAGTGGCTCTGAAATAGACTCAAAACAAAGAATGAGGGTTTAAAAATGGAAGCACATTCGATTTCAAGATTTACCAGCATGACGCCCCGGAAAGCCCGGCAGGTGGTGGAGTTGATCAAGAAGAAACCCGTGGCGGACGCATTGAATATTCTGGCCTTTACTAAAAAGCGGGCCGCCGGAGAATTGGCGAAGATATTAAAATCCGCCGTGTCCAACGCCGGCCAAAACGCCAGAGTTGATATTGATAAACTCGTGATTAAGTCCATCCAAGTGGATGGGGGACCTATGAAGCGGAATACGCGCCGGTTTATCCCGCGCGCCATGGGCCGGGCTAGCGCGATTCATCACCGCACCAGCCATATTAAAATCGTTGTGTCAGACGAAGCTAAAAACTAGTTAAAGGTTTTGGGAGGAAATTTTGGGACAGAAAATTAATCCGATCGGCATACGAATCGGCATCACTCGGGATTGGGATTCTATTTGGTTCATCGCCAAACAAAGAAACTACACCCAAACTTTGCTGCAGGACGTGGAAATCCGTAAGTACGTTAAGCTCAAGCTTAAACACGCCGGCGTCGCCAAGGTTGTTTTGCGCCGCAAGGGTGAAACGGTCGAAGTGGATATTTACGCCTCCCGGCCGGGTATCGTCATCGGTAAAAAGGGCTCGGAAGTCGATAAACTGAAGGATGAACTGCGCCAACTCACGAAAAAAGACGTCCGCATTAATATTAACGAAGAAAAGCATCCCGAGACGAACGCCCAGTTGATCTCCGAGGGCGTTTGCGGCCAGTTGGAAAAACGTGTGGCTTTCCGCCGCGCGATGAAAAAAGCCATCCAAAGCGCTTTGGACGGCGGGGCTAAGGGTATCAAGATTATGTGTTCGGGCCGCTTGGCGGGGTCCGAGATTGCCCGTACCGAATGGTACCGGGAGGGCCGGGTGCCGCTTCATACTTTGAGGGCTGACATCGATTACGGCTTCTCCGAAGCCAGCACGACTTACGGAAAAATCGGCGTGAAGTGCTGGGTTTTCAAACGGGAAATATTTGGATTAAAAGATAAGCAGGAAGAAGTCGTGGTCGCGAAACCCAAGCCGGCTCCTCGGGAAAGAAAATTCCCTGAGAAACCGACGCAAGCCAAAGTGAATTAAGGACTAAGCCATGTTAATGCCTAAACGAGTGAAATATCGCAAGACAATGAAGGGCCGTATGCGGGGCCAAACCAAAAACGGGGCATCCTTCGCTTTTGGCGAATACGCCTTGAAATCCCAAGACGCGGGTTACGTCACGGACCGTCAAATTGAAGCGGCCCGCGTGGCCATCAACCGCCACATGAAGCGCGTCGGGAAGTTGTGGGTTCGGATATTCCCAGACAAGCCGATTACGCGAAAGCCCGCTGAGGTTCGTATGGGAGGCGGTAAGGGCGCGCCGGATCATTGGGCGGCGGTCGTGAAGCCGGGAAGAATATTGTTTGAACTCAGCGGCTGCCCCGCGGCGGTAGCTCAGGAAGCTTTTCAATTGGCGTCGCACAAGTTGCCCGTCAAGACGAAATATCTTTCCCGTGCGGAATTGGGAGGCGTCTCATGAAATCCAAAGAAGTCCGTGAAATGAACATTGACCAGCTCAAGCAGCAGCTGATCACCAAGGAAGAGGAACTTTTTAATTTGAAGATTCAATTGTCCACGAAACAGCTGGAAAACCCGATGAAGATTCGGGAAGCCCGCCGTCACGTGGCCCGTTTGAAGACCATACTAAGAGAGAAAGAAAAGGGCCCCAAGGCCTCCTGAGGAGAAATTGATGACATCGGAAAATTCGAGGCCTGATTCTAGGGTGAAGACCGCGGTCGTGGTCAGCCGGAAAATGGATAAGACGGCGGTGGTTTCCATCGAGCGTCTCGTCAAGCACCCGCTTTACCAAAAATTGGTCCGCAAGCGGAGCAAGTTCAAGATTCATGACCCTAAAAACGAGACGCATAAGGGCGATGTGGTGCTCATTTCGGAAAGCAAACCCATCAGCGCGGACAAGCATTGGCGCTTGGTGAAGATTCTCAAAAAGGCCGTTGTCGTAGAGGAGGCTAAATTATGATCATGCCTCAGACCATGCTCAACGTCGCGGATAACAGCGGCGCCACCCGCATCATGTGCATCCATGTGTTGGGCGGAACCCGCCGGCGCTACGCGGGAATCGGAGATATCATTGTCGCCGCGGTTAAGGAAGCCATTCCCGGGGGCGGCGTCAAAAAGAGCGAAGTGGTAAAAGCTGTGGTGGTCCGCCAAAGAAGGATGCTGACCCGTCCCGATGGATCCAATATCCGCTTTGATGAGAACGCGGCGGTCATTATCAATGATCAAATGGCGCCCCGGGGAACCCGTATTTTCGGGCCTGTCACCCGTGAACTAAGGGAAAAGAATTTCATGAAAATTATATCGCTGGCTCCGGAGGTTCTGTAAGACATGCACGTTCATCGCGAAGACACGGTTTTAGTTTTGACGGGAAAAGACAAGGGTAAGAAGGGCCGCGTGATCCGGCTGTTCCCCAAGGCGGATAAAGCCTTGGTGGAAAAGATTAACATGGTCAAGCGCCACACCCGTCCCAGCCAACAGCTGCCTCAGGGCGGGATTTTGGAAAAAGAAGCTCCGATTCATCTTTCCAACCTGCAGGTGGTTTGCCTGAAGTGCGGGAAAGCGACCCGTATCGCTCATAAGGCTTTGGCCAGCGGCCAAAAGACCCGGGTTTGCAAGAAGTGCGGCGAAATTCTGGATAAGGAAAAGTAAGATGACGACGATTTTGAAAGAAAAATATTCCAAAGAAATAGTGCCGGATTTGATGAAGAAATTCGACATTAAAAATGTCATGCAGGTCCCCAAGGTTCAAAAAATAGTGATTAATGTTTGCGTGGGGAAAGCCGCGTCGGAAAACAACATCAAGCTTTTGGATATCGCCGCGGAGGAATTGGGACTGATCAGCGGCCAGAAGCCGGCCATCACCCGCTCCAAGAAGGCGATTTCCAATTTTAAGCTTCGGGCTAACCAGCCTTTGGGCGCGAAGGTGACTTTGCGGGGCGACCGGATGTTTCAGTTCATGGAACGGCTTTTTATGGTGGCCTTTCCCCGTATCCGCGATTTTCGCGGGGTTCCGACCCGTTCGTTTGACGGGCGGGGGAACTACACCCTGGGATTGAAAGAACAGATTATTTTTCCTGAGATCAATTTTGAGAGTGTTCAATCCCTGCATGGGATGGATATCACTTTCGCGACGTCCGCGCAAAATGACGAGCAAGCCAAGGAATTGCTGAAATTACTCGGCATGCCCTTTAGAAACTAGGAGAATTCATGGCCAAGAAATGTTTGATCAACAAACAGATGCGCAAACCGAAGTTCAAGGTTCGTGCCTATAACCGTTGTAAGTTGTGCGGCCGCTCCCGCGCCTTTTTAAGGCGTTTTGGCATGTGCCGTATTTGTTTCCGAAGCCTTGCCGGGGAGGGAAAAGTCCCTGGAGTCGTGAAAGCCAGCTGGTAAGTTTTTAAGGAGAAATAATTTATGTCGATGATGGATCCCATAGCCGATATGTTGACCAGGATTCGCAACGCGAATCATGTGTACAAAGAGAAAGTGGACATCCCTTTTTCCAAGTTGAAGTTGGAAATCGCCCGGATTCTTTCCGAGGAAGGTTTTATCCGCAACTACAAAGTCGTGGAGGAAAAGGGAAAGACCTCGACCATCCGCGTTTCCTTGAAGTACGGCGATAAACGGGAAAGGGTCATCACCACCATTAACCGGGTCAGCCGTTCGGGCCGCCGGGTTTATTCCGGGAAAGCCCGGGTTCCCAAGGTCATTGGCGGTTTGGGAATCGCTATTTTGTCCACGTCGAAGGGTGTGTTAACCGACCAGCAGGCCCGCCAACAGGGTGTGGGCGGGGAAGTGCTTTGTTTAGTCCATTAATCTGGGATTGAGAAATTAAGGGAGAAGTTATGGCGCGAATTGCCAAAAAACCAGTCGAGTTGCCCGCGGGAGTCAAGATCAAGACCGAGGGGGCCAAGGTCACCGTTGAGGGGCCTAAGGGAACTTTGAGCTTTGAATTGATGCCGGGGATAAAGGTCGAGACCAAAGAGAAAATTCTATTGGTTTCCATTATTGAGAACACGCCGGCGGCTGAGAAAGCTTTGAGCGCCAACCACGGGCTGATGAACGCCTTGGTGAAAAATATGATTCAGGGCGTGACGACAGGTTTTGAAAAGAAACTTGAGATCCAAGGCGTGGGTTACAGGGCCGCCGTGGAAAAGGGAAAGCTCAGCATGTCTTTGGGGTTCAGCCATCCGGTTGTTCTGGAACTGCCCAAGGGCGTTACCGTTGACATCGAAAAACAAACGCTCTTAACGGTCAAGGGAATCGATAAATATCTCGTCGGTGAGACGGCCGCTAAAATCCGCCGGGTCAAGCCTCCGGAAGTTTATAAGGGAACCGGTATCCGCTATTGGGGCGAGTATGTCCGCAAAAAGGTTGGTAAAACAGGGGCCACCGGTAAAGCCGGCGGAGCCAAATAAGAAATTAGGAGTTTTTAAATGCCGCTTCAACTTCAAAATTTTAAGCGCAAGCACCGCCACACGCGCATCCGCAAAAAGGTCTCGGGCACGCCCGATCGTCCTCGTTTGGTGGTTCACCGCGGCGCGAAAAATATCACGGCTCAAGTGATCGACGATACCAAGGGAATCACACTCGCCGCGGCGGCCAGTTTCGATCAAAATCTCCGCTCGAAATTGAAATATGGCGGTAATCTTGCCGCGGCGAAAGCCGTGGGGGAGCAAATCGCTAAATTGGCGAAAGAAAAATCCGTAAGCCGCGTTGTTTTTGACCGCGGCGGTTACATATTCCACGGCCGCGTGAAGGCCTTGGCGGAAGCGGCCCGGCAAAACGGGCTTCAATTTTAAGGTTAAGGAAAACTATGGCTCGACTGGATGCTTCTAAATTTGACCTGAAAGAAAAAGTGGTTCAAATCAACCGGGTTGCCAAGGTCGTCAAGGGCGGACGCCGGTTCAGCTTCTCGGTGCTGATTGTGGTCGGCGACGGCCATGGGCACGTGGGTATTGGAACGGGAAAAGCCAGTGAAGTACCTGACGCGATCAAGAAGGCTGTTGAGGACGCCAAGAAAAACCTCATTCGCGTGCCGTTAAAAGGAACGACTCTTTTCCATGAGATCGTGGGGGTTTTTAAAGCTTCCCGCGTTATGTTGAAGCCGGCCGCTCCCGGAACCGGGATTATCGCCGGCGGAGGAGTCCGGGCCGTTTGTGAATTGGCTGGGATCCACGATGTTTTGACCAAGTCGATCCGGTCGGACAACACCTTTAACGTGGTTCAAGCCACCTTAAAGGGTCTGCGGGAGATCCGTTCTCCTGAGATTGTCGCGGCTTTGCGTGGTAAATCAGTTGAAAGTTTAATGGGAGCTATTAAGTCATGAGCGAGATCACAATCCAGTTGGTTAAAAGTTTAGCCGGCCGTCTGCCCAAACATGTCAGGATTGCCGAGGCCTTGGGACTTAAAAAAATCAGACAAACCGTGGTCAAGCCGGACACGCCGGTGGTCCGCGGAATGCTGGATAAAATCGGTTATTTAATCGAAATAAAAGACAAGGGTTGATCCTATGAAAATGACAGATTTAAAACCGGCGCGCGGCGCCGTCAAACGCCGGAAGATCGTAGGAAAGGGTCCAGGTTCGGGCCATGGCAAGACGGCCACCCGCGGAAGCAAGGGTCAAAATTCCCGTACCGGCGGCGGAGTTCGACCGGGTTTTGAGGGAGGGCAAACCCCCATTTACCGTAAGCTCCCCATTCGTGGATTTAAAAGCTTCGATAAGGTTTTTTTCGACGTGATCAATGTGGATCAGCTTTCTGTTTTCGAAAATGGATCCACCGTCACTCCGGCGGAACTCAAGAAAAAAGGTTTTGTCGGCGGGAGCGACCCCGTCAAGGTTTTGGGGAACGGTGAATTGAAGCATAAGTTAACCGTTAAGGCCCACGCGTTCAGCGCTTCCGCGGTGGAAAAAATCAAGGCCGCGGGCGGAACGACGGAGGTTCTCTAAGTGTTTTCGGCTTTCACCAATATTTTCAGGGTTCCCGAACTTAAAAGCCGGGTTCTTTTTACCTTTGGAATTCTCCTGGTTTACCGCATTGGAACCCATGTCCCGGTTCCGGGCGTGAACGTGGAAGCCCTTGCCAGTGTTTTCAAGAGCCAGAGCAACGGTATCCTGGGGTTTTTAAATCTTTTTTCCGGAAACGCCTTAAAACAAGCCTCCATTTTCGCCCTCGGCGTGATGCCCTACATCAGCATGTCCATTATCCTCCAGCTTTTAACCGCTGTCATTCCCACTTTGGAGAAGCTTTCTAAAGAAGGGGAAATGGGACGCCGTAAAATTACCCAATATACCCGTTATGGCACGGTGGCACTTTGCGTGATTCAAGGTATTGGCACGACCTATCTCTTTCGTTCTTTCGGCGAAGGCGTTATTTATCATTGGGGATTAGGGTTTCAGTTTATGGCGGTTCTGGCCTTGATGACCGGAACCATATTTATCATGTGGCTGGGCGAGCAAATCACGGAGTACGGTGTCGGAAACGGGATGTCGATTATTATTTGCGGCGGTATCGTCGCCGGGCTTCCTGGACAATTGTTTTCCACTTTTCGGATGGTCAAAATAAACGAAATCAGTCTTTTCGCTGTTATTTTCTTTTTGATTTTCACCATGCTCACCATCGCTTTTATCGTGGTTTTGCAGCAGGGAGCCCGGAAGATCCCGGTTCAATACGCCACTCGAGTGGTGGGCCGTCAAGTGTTTAAAGGCCAGTCCACGGTGTTACCGCTCAAGGTAGACTACTCAGGAGTGATTGCCGTTATTTTCGCTTCTTCGATTCTTGTTTTCCCAGCTCAAATCGCGAAATATGTCGAGTCGGTTCTTGCCGATAAGGGTTTGGAAGAAAGCTGGTTTTACAGCGTGATGGATTTCATCACCCGCAATTTTTCCCCGGGCGCGACTTTTTATTACGGCTGCTACTCGCTCTTGATCGTCTTCTTTTGTTATTTTTACACCGCTATCGCTTTTAACCCCACGGACTTGTCCGAGAATATGAAAAAATACGGCGGCTTCATTCCCGGCATCCGCCCTGGACAGCCGACGGCGGAATTCATTGACAAAACTTTAACCCGGATCACCATCTGGGGAGCCTTGGCGGTTTGCTGCATCGCCGTATTCCCCGAACTCATCACTAAAAAACTCCATATCCCCATTTATTTTGGCGGGACATCCCTGCTGATTATCGTGGGTGTGGCCTTGGACACCATGAAACAAATCGAATCCCATTTATTAATGAGGCATTATGACGGCTTCATGAAAAAAGGCCGCTTGAAGGGACGGAGCGCGTTTTAATGCGAATTATTCTTTTAGGCGAACCTGGCGCGGGTAAGGGAACTTACTCCACTGAATTAGTCAAAAAATATGGTATTCCCCAAATCTCCACCGGAGACATGCTGCGGGCTTCCGTTAAAGCGGGAACCCCTCTGGGCCGTCAAGCCCAGGAGTTTATGAAAAAAGGGGAATTGGTGCCGGACACGGTCGTGATTGAGTTGATCCGGGAAAGAATTAAGGAGGCGGACGCTTCGAAAGGTTTTATTTTAGACGGTTTCCCAAGAACCCTTCCCCAGGCCCAAAGCCTGGATAAGATGCTTCAAAGCATGAACATCTCGCTTTCAGCGATCTTAAAAATTGAAGTCAGCAAACCGATTCTGTTGAAACGCCTGACGGGCCGCCGGGTTTGCAAGGGCTGTGGAGCGACTTATAACATCGACACCATGAGGCCCCAAAAAGAGGGGATTTGCGATAAGTGCGGCAAGGAATTGGTCCAGAGGCCCGATGACATGCCGGAAACCATTGAGAACCGGTTGACAGTTTATCAAAAAGACACGGCGCCCTTGATCGAGTTTTACGAGAAAAAAGGTCTGCTGAAACGGGTTCAATGTGAAGGCGAGTATGACGCGGTGCTGGGGCGTTTGTTCGCGGCGCTGGAAACGGTGGCGAAGGTTTAAGTGATCACGATTAAGTCCGAGTCGGAATTGAAGTTGATGAGGATCAGCGGAAAAATCGTGGGTCAGGCCTTGGCGGAACTGGGGAAAAAAATAAAGCCGGGGGTGACCACGGCGGAGTTGGACAAATTCGCTTACGATTATTTTAAGAAAAACGACTGTGTTCCGGCTTTCTTAGGCTATCACGGCTACCCGGCGACGATCTGCACTTCGATCAACGCGGAAGTTGTCCATGGAATTCCTGGGAAGCATGTTTTGAATGAAGGCGATATTGTCGGCGTCGATATCGGGGCTTATTACAAGGGCTATTGCGGAGACTCTGCCCGAACCTTTGGCGTGGGCAATATCGATGAGAAGGTCCAAAAGTTGCTGGATGTGACGTTGGAGGCCCTGAACCGGGGTATTGACCAATGCCGTCCGGGGAACCGGATCTCCGACATAGGCCATGCGGTGCAGGAATACGCTGAAAACAAGGGTTATTCGGTTGTCAGGGATTATGTCGGGCATGGAATTGGACGGGCGATGCACGAGGAACCGCAGGTTCCCAATTATGGGAAACCCAAGCAGGGGCCGCGGATTGTTGAGGGAATGTGCCTGGCGTTGGAACCCATGGTCAATATGGGGTCGGAAGAAGTGATGGTTTTAGAGGATGGCTGGACAGTCGTGACGAAAGATGGTAAATTCTCAGCCCATTTTGAAGACACGGTCGCCATCCTGTCAAATGGACCGGAAAATTTGACCCGGATATAATCACAGCCCCTAGGGGGTTGGGAGGCTTATGGCAAAGGAAGAAGCGATTTCGGTGGAGGGGATCATTATTGAGGCCCTTCCTAACGCGAGCTTTAGGGTGGAACTGGAAAACAAACACGTGGTTTTAGCCCATGTGTCGGGGAAAATGCGGATGAATTTCATTCGGATTCTTCCGGGTGATCGGGTGACAGTGGAGTTGTCTCCCTATGATTTGAGCCGGGGACGTATTACCTACCGCTTTAAATAAGCGGAGGGGTTTTTGAGTTCTAAGTTTTAAGAGAACGAAGGAGTTGTTATGAAGGTTCGGTCGTCGGTAAAACCTATTTGTGACAAATGCAAAGTCATCCGCCGCAAGCGGGTCGTCCGTGTCATTTGCACTAATCCAAAACATAAACAGCGGCAAGGATAAAAGAATGGCTCGAATCGCAGGCATTGACTTACCCAAGGAAAAACGCATTGAAGTGGCTTTGACTTATATCTATGGAATCGGTCAGACTCTCGCCAAACGGATCATCGTAAAGGCCGGCGTCAATCCCGATATCCGTGTGAAGAACATGAAAGACGATGAGGCGGCCCGCATTCAAGCCGCCATTAACTCGGAAAACCTAAAGGTCGAAGGCGATCTGAGGCGCGAAGTTTCGATGAACATCAAGCGCCTGATCGACATTGGGACCTACCGGGGAAGCCGCCACCGCAAGGGGCTGCCGGTCCGGGGCCAGAGGACAAAAACGAATTCACGGACCCGCAAGGGCCCGAAAAAGACCGTGGGAAGCGGCCGTAAAAAAGAAGAATAGAATTTAGAGAGGTTGGTTCCACCCTTTAAGGTGGATTAAGAAGCATAAGGAGAGAAAGAGTGGCGGATAAAGAAGAGTCGAAAATAGAAGTGAAGGAAGAAAAAACTGCCCCCGCGGCCGGTTCGAAAAAAGGCAAAAAGGCCCCGCGAAACGGTGTGGTTCATATTCAATGTACTTTTAACAATACCTTAGTCACGATCACGGATCCCAAGGGCAATGTGATCGCCTGGTCTTCTTCGGGAGCCATGACCTTTAAGGGAAGCCGCAAATCCACGCCCTTTGCCGCTCAAGTGGCCGCCGAATCCGCCGGGAAAAAAGCGGTGGACGCCGGCATGAAATCCGTTGAAATTTACGTGAAGGGTCCCGGTTCGGGACGGGAAGCGGCCATTCGCGCGATTCAAACCAGCGGATTGGTCATTTCCATCATCAAGGATGTCACCCCAGTTCCGCATAATGGTTGCCGGCCGCCTAAGCGCCGGCGCGTTTAATTTAAAAGGAGTTTTTCATGAGCGTTGAGGCCGTCTGCCGAATTTGCCGCCGCGAGGGAATGAAATTGTATTTGAAGGGAACCCGTTGCGAGACGGAAAAGTGCGCTTTTGAACGGCGCAGCTACGCTCCCGGCCAACATGGCCAGAAGCGGAAAAAAGACACTGAATACGGATTACAGCTCCGTGAAAAACAAAAAGTGAAAAGAATTTACGGGGTTCTTGAAAAACAGTTCCGCCGTTATTTCTCCATCGCTTCCCGTAAAAAGGGAGTCACCGGCGAAACGTTGTTGCAATTGCTCGAGCAGCGCTTGGATAACACGATTTACCGCATGGGGTTCGCTGAGTCGCGCCGCCAAGCCCGCCAAGTGGTCCGCCACGGCATGGTGCTGGTGAACGGCAAAAAGGTGGATATTCCTTCTTATAGTTTGAAATCGGGGGACAAGGTGGCGGTTTTGGAAAGCTTTAAAGAAAACGTCGCCGTAAAGCGTTCCTTGGAAACCCTTCAAAAGCGCGGAGTGCCGGCTTGGCTTGAAGTGGATACGACCGCTTTATCGGGGATCTTCAAAAAAGTTCCCTCAAAAGACGAGATTGCCCTGCCCGTTCAGGAACAGCTCATCGTTGAATTGTATTCGAAATAAGGTTGGATCATTAATTAAGTCCCTTTGGGGATTATTTCAGCAGGAGGCGTCATGCAAATTGGAAATGTGCAGATTCCGAAGTTTTTAGACTACGAGAAGGAATCCTTAACCCCCACTTTTGGAAAGTTTATCGCCGAGCCCTTTGAAAGGGGTTATGGCCAATCCGTTGGGAATTCCCTTCGCCGGATCCTGCTTTCTTCCATCACGGGAGCGGCTGTCACCTCCGTCAAGTTTGAAGGCGTTTCCCACGAGTATTCCTCTATCCCAGGCGTTGTCGAGGACACGACGGAAATCATCTTGAATTTAAAAGAATTGAAATTGAAGATCTTCAGCCAGGGAACCAAGACCCTCCGCCTATCCGTGAAGGGCGAGCGGAACGTGGTGGCGGCGGATATCCAGGCGAACGCCGATATCGAGATTTTGAACCCCCAGCTGAAGCTGGCGACTTTGACGGAAGATGACGCGGCTTTGGACCTGGAGATTGAAGTGGCCGAGGGCCGTGGATACGCTCCTGCGGAGCGCAACAAACGGGAAGGACAGCCCATCGGAGTGATACCGATCGACTCTATTTTCACCCCAGTGACCCAGGTCAAGTACTCGGTCGAATCAGCCCGTATCGGACAGATGACCGACTATGACAAACTCATCATGGAAATATGGACGGACGGTCGCATTCATCCTGAGGACGCCTTGGCCCATGCTTCTAAAATTTTGCGGGATTCCCTTCAAATATTCATTAATTTTGAGGAAGAACCCATTCAGCAGGATGACTCCGTCAGCGAAGAAGAAGAACGCCTCCGCGAGTTGTTGAACGAGAGCGTCGAGGAATTGGAATTGTCCGTTCGGTCGGCCAATTGCCTGAAAACCGCCAACATCAAGACGATCGGTGACTTGGTTCGGAAAACCGAATCGGACATGTTGAAATACAAAAATTTCGGACGTAAATCACTCAATGAGATTAAGGAAATATTGAGCGGTATGGGTCTCTCCTTCGGGACGGACGTGGATGCCATTTTGGCCAAGGGAAAATCCGGCTCGTCCGCCCGGGTTGAAGCAAGCGTTTAAATCGATTAGGAGAAATTCATGCGACATCAAGCACATCACGGGCGATTAGGGGTCCAACCGGCCCACCGCAGGGCGATGATCCGAAATATGGTGACCTCTCTCTTTAAACACGAAAGGGTTAAAACCACCAAGGCTCGGGCCAAGGAAGTCCGCCGCTACGCCGAAAAAATGATCACGATCGCAAAAAAAGAAACCCTGGCTTCCAAGCGCCAGGTTCTGGGTTTTGTCCGCGAGCGGGAAGTGGTCAATAAACTCTTTAAGTCCCTCATTTACCGCTACGCCGAACGCAAGGGCGGCTATACCCGCATATTGAAATTGGATTTCCGAAAAGGGGATGGCGCGGATATGGTGTTTTTGGAGATGGTGGATAGGCCGGTTGAGGAAAAGGCCCCTGAAACCAAAACCGAGAAAAAAGAGAAAGCGGAACCGGCGGCGGAGCCCGAATCCGGCGCTTCGACTGGGAAAAAGAAAAAGCAAAAAGAATCGAATCCCGTTTCTTGACATTTAAGGGCCTAATGCTTTGTTTTTTGGCTTTGTTTTTTTAAAGCGGAACCCCTGAATTTTCTTTGACCAGGCCCAACCCAATGCGTAGAATACCTGACACCTTATGAAAACAATCTTTTTAAAAACCTTTGTGCTTTTTCTTGTAATCGTTTTTATGTCCGCTGCTTCCGCCTCCGCTCAAAACACCGACGCGGGTTTAAGCGGCAGCCTCGAAATGAACCATCAAAACTATTTTTACAAGGATCCCAACAAGGCGTTTCTTTTGGCATTTTTCCCGGGTCTTCTGATTCACGGTTACGGCCATTTTTACGCGGATGATAACTTAATGGGAAATGTCCTGCTGACAGGAGAAGTGGTTTCGGTTATTTCGTTCGGATTGGGTGTGTTGATTAAATCCGACACGAAGACCTTTTCCGGCGGTCTCCTCGGCACTCCTTCGGACGCCAATAACACCGGCACTAATTTGATATGGGGCGGAATCATCGCTTTCACTGGTTTGTGGATTGTCGACATGGCCCACGCTCCCACCGCCGCCAAGGATTACAATGATGAGCACAATTTAAAACCCATTGTTTATATGGACCAATCCCGGCCGACCTTGGCCTTGGCTCTCCGCTTTTAAATTTTAACCCACTTTAAGACGCCTCTTCCTTCACGATTCCCCTCGGTTGTTCTTTCCTTTATCGTTTAAAATTGAATTCATGGCCATATCCCCTCCCAATATTTTTTTGTTTTTTATTTTTCTCTTTTCCCTTGTCTCGGCCTGTCACGCGATTCTTCATAAACGGGACTCCCGGGCTGGATTTGGGTGGGCTGTGACTTGCCTGGTTTTTTTGGGGATGGGTCCGTGTCTTTATTGGATTTTCGGCATCAACCGCGTTCGAACCCACGCTAAAAAATTGCTTCACCTTGGTCTGTGGAAGCATGGAACCAAAACCGGAAAAGAAGAATGGTCTTTCCGTTTGCCCGCCGACCATCCCTTTTTTCAGCGCGATTACAAAGGACTTCTTAATGTCTCTGAGAAAGTCAACCGGCACCCTTTAATGATCGGTAACCGAATTGTAGCCCTTCACGATGGAGAGGAAGCTTACCCCGCCATGCTCCAAGCCATTGGGGAAGCGGAAAAATTTATTTACCTGTGTTCTTATATATTTGACTCGGACGAAACCGGCCTGTCTTTCGTCCAAGCTCTGTCTGACGCCCAAAAGCGCGGTGTTAAGGTTTGGGTTTTGGTGGATGCTTTCGGGGAGCATTACTCAGCCCGGTTGATTAGCCGGGTTTTAAGACAAGCGGAAATACCTTGCGGCCGTTTTTTGCCCTTGTCGCCATCCTTTGACAGCCTGCATTTAAATTTAAGAAATCACCGGAAGATTCTGGTGGTCGACGGCCGGGTGGGTTTTACCGGCGGCATGAACATTCGGGGCCGACATTGGGTGAAGGGCCGCCCTGAAAAGGCTGCCATCGCCGACCTGCATTTTAAAATCGAGGGGCCGGTCGTCCTGGAATTACAGGAGGTTTTTCTCGAAGATTGGTATTTCGCCACCCAAGAATCCCTATCCTGGCTGGCTCATCCCCATGAGCTGCTGCCGGGAGAATCGGTTTGCCGGGCCGTCAGCGGAGGCCCGAATGAGGATTTTGAAAAAATCAATTGGATCCTTTTGGGGGCCCTCGCTTGGTCCAAAACAAGGGTTCAAATTATGACTCCTTATTTTGTTCCGGATCCTGTGATGATATCCGCCCTAAATACGGCAGCCTTGAGGGGGGTGTCCGTTGAAGTAATATTGCCGGAAAAAAATAATTTGCCTTTTGTCGCCTGGGCGAACCGGGCTCTGCTGGAAGAAATGATGGAAAACGGAGTGACCTTTTATTTTCAACCCCCGCCTTTTTCTCATAGCAAACTCTTTGTGGTGGACGATGCTTACGCCTTGATCGGATCCAGTAATTGGGACGCCCGAAGCCTCCGGCTCAATTTTGAGCTGGATTTGGAGGTCTATGATCCGAATTTCGCCAAGGAAATGTCCGTTTATTTTGAGGGCATCCGCCGCCTCTCGAAGGAAATACCTTTGGCTGAAATAAAAAGGGATTCTTTGGGGGTGCGGTTTCGAGATTCCTTTTTTAAGCTATTTTCTCCTTATCTTTGAGCAGCCTACTCTGCTTCATCTATTCAATGCATTGAACCCTAGTGAAAAGAGGGATAAACTAAGAAATCTTGAGTTCTTATCTATTTTTCCGGAGGGGTTATGCGATATATCAAAATAGCTGGGATCATTTTGGGAGCCTTTTTTTCGTTGGATCTTGCTTCCGCCGCCCTCAATGATTTTCAAACAGTGGATTCCATCGCCGTGGGGGTGAGTCCCCGCGGAATCGCCGTAGGGAATATTTATGGCAATGGAGCTAAAAGCTTGATAGTGGCTGATTTTGGTTCCTCGACCTTTATCGGTCAAAACACTCCCGCCACGCTTCTCAATCCCCAAAATTCAAATTTACAAATTTTTTCCCAGTCTTCCAGTGGTTTGAAGTTGGATACTTCTATTTCTACCGCTTCAAGTCCGCGGGGTGTTTTCTCGTATGATTTGGGAAGGACCGGCCGGCAGGACATACTGGTGACGGCCTATGATGCCGGTCTGCTCCAAGTTTTCAGCTGGGAGCAGGGTCAATTTGTAAAATCCAGCGAAGCCCCCGTTATGAAAATGCCGGTGGGAGTCACCGCAGGATTGACGGAAAATCATGGAACACCCTTTGCCGTGGTCGCTAACTATGGATCCAATACCCTATCCCTTTTTCAAATCAATCAGGGCAAATTGGGGAAGCGTTATGATGCTGCCGTGGCCGAGGGTCCGACCCAAGTCGCCATTGGAGATTTGGAAGGGGACGGAAAAAATGAAATCGCTGTTGTGTGTTTACCCGCCCACTCGATTGAGATTTTGTCGAGCGTTTCTGGAAAACCGGAAGACCTTTCTTCTTATGCTGTCTCCAAAACCATTACGCTTCCCTCGGGAAGCGCGCCCGCGGATTTGCGGATTAGTGATTTGAACGGGGACGGGAGGATGGATTTGGTGGCGGCCGATTTCTCGAAAAATGCGATTTTGGTTTATTTTCAGCAGAAGGATGGATCCCTGACCGCCCAGCCTCCTTTAGGCACCAGCGGCAGCCATCCTAACGGCTTAACGGTCGCGGATTTAAATGGGGACGGCTCGAAAGAAATCATTGTGGCTAACCGCGATTCGGATTCCATTGATTTGTTTCAAATGACCGGGGGCCAGTATCAACTGGTCCAAACGCTCAAAACGTCCGAAGAGACTTCTCAAAGTTTCGGACCCATTGAAGTGGGCGTTTTAGATGTGACCGGAAGCGGAAAAATGAGTCTGGTCGCGACCCATATGAGGTCCAATTCCATAAAGGTTTTAACCCCGGTTAACTCGACAGCCCTTAACGCGAAAACGTTAACGGGAACGGTTGGGCAGACCGGTCAGCCTTTCTCGGATAAAACCACCTTTTGTTATCCCAACCCAACTTCCGATGGAATAGTCAAATTCAGCTTTACCCTCGAAAACTCTTCGCCGGTAAGCCTTGAAATTTTTGATGTGAGGGGCGAAGAGGTTTGGAAACAAAATTTAAGTTCTTCGCAAACTCAAGGCGGGGTAAACGTATTTAGCTGGGAGGGGACAAATCAATCCGGTCAAAAGTTAGCCAGCGGCCTTTATCTTTGCGCCATCACTGTCGGCGACCAGAGGATTACCCGAAAAGTAGCCATCATCCATTAAACATTATTCAGCCTAAAAGACCCTGGAGGCCTCGGATGGGGCGAAGGGAACGGCGTTCATGGCTTGAGGTTTTTTTGTGCCGGAGCTGTTTTCGTCGGCCTTGAAAATTTGATTTGAGTTTTTATGAGAGCCTTTGGTCAGGCGGTAACCCGCGGCTTCCAGAGCCTGCTTCCAGCTTCCGAATTCCCGGCGGGCGGCCGAATAAAGGGCCAAGCGGTCGCGGTAGGTGGTTAATAGATTTTGCGATTCGGCTTTTTTCACGGCTTCTAGCACCTGGTCTTTGGACCACTTCGTTAATTTTTTTCGGCGCCTTGCTTTGCCGGCTTCCAGTATTTGATCATAATCAATATCCGCGGCTTTCACCGCGTTGGACCAGCTGGAAAAGTACCGGCGGGAACAAGCGGCGGTAAAGAGGGGTATGTAATTTTTAGAAATGTTGCTGGCGGAAATATCGATATTTTGATTTTTCAGTTCCTTGATAGATTCCACGATTTTTTCTTTCGACCACTTTTGCTTCATGAGGCGACTCCTTAAATTAAATGATCCTGCGGGTTTGAAATATTTTGTTAGGTCGATTTGAATCATAACCTAAGCAACGTTATGATATGTTATGTTATATTATGAATCAATAGGTCATATATACTATTATTATCAATAAATCCTAATGATTAGGTCCTAATGACATTAATTTCATGAAATTCGGGCCCGTTGGTCATAAAAAAAGCCATCGATCAAGTGTTTTTGGTTAACATTAATAGGTCTTTTTTGCATCAAAATCATTGTTTTGACCCTCAAACTGAAGGCGGATTCCTGGTGGTTATGGCCAAAGATTACCTTGAAACGGCTTTTTTCCTTTTATTAACTTTGTCACTCTATTTTCTATATCTCATTACCATCCCCATTTTTAGTGAACCCCATGGCCTTTTAGCCATGAGTGAATTATCGGATATCACCCACAGTGGAATTGTTCTGGACCTCGTCTTTGGCTCCGCCATCCTTTGCGTAGGGCTGGGTGTTTTCATGCTGAATTGGCTTTCCTTTCTCACGCCGGGAATGATGGCGAACCTATGGGCGACCACGTACCTATTTTTGTGGGTTGATACCATTTTTTCCCTCTCCCAACAGTCAAAAACCTACACCTTTTTATTATCGTTAATACTCGGCGTTTGTTTTATTTACCTCTTTTTTTTCGTTATCAACTATCTGGATTTCACCCGGGCCAAGGATAAAACCAGCGCTGTGTGGAAAATAAAAATTGTGCATTATTGGATTTGGGGATGGATGGGATTCTATTTGGGCATCTCAGGTTTTTTCGCTTTCAATTCGTTCGGAAACGAAGGCCTTCGAATGCCCCTCGCCCTTGGAGCGGTGGTTCTCTGTTTTCTCTATTATCTTTTAATCCTGTTTTTGAAAAAATCGGAAGACAAGGATTTGAATCAATTTTCAAAATTCGGCAGAATCTTTTTCAGTTTTTGGGTTTTGGCGTTAACCTTGTTATGGTTCGGCCAAAAATGGCTCAATTAAAAAAAACCGCCTTTATTCCAACCGATCTTAACCTGTGTTTTTTCCTTTTAGCCGCTTCGAACACCCTCCTTTCTTATTTCCCGATTTCCGCCACTTTAAAGGGATGGGTTTTTTCATTCGGGGTATTGATTCCGCTCTTTTTCCTTTTTTCAATTCGGCCGAAAAAAACCAATGACAAACCCTTTGAAAGCAGGGGTGATTTTTTAATTCCGTGGTGGGTTGGGACGGTATTAATCCTTTTGGCTTTGTGGTTGAGATTATTTAAGCTGACCACTTTTCACTTATGGCCGACGGGAGACGAAGCCCTTCACGGTTTTTTAGCGATCCCGCTGGCTCGGCATTGGAATTGGCAATTTTTTTATACCGTGGGAGAGCACCCACCCCTCTTGATATGGTGTTTAAGTTTTTTCTTTAAGTATTTCGATTCTCCCTTTTTTAATCTCTGGTTTTTGCCGGCTCTTCTTTCCGCCGCCGCGGTTCCCATCGGCTATTGGGCGGTCCGGCCCTTCTTTTCCAAGGCCGTTTCCTTCTCGTTCGTTTTTTTATTGGCCTTTAGTTTTTGGCCTCTTTATTTCGGCCGCTTCTGCCACCAAGGGGTTTTTATCCCCTTTTTTGAATTATTCAGTTTTTGGCTGTTGGGCCGCTTTTTAAAAGCGGACACGGACCGTCGAAAATCATGGCTGGTTTTTTTCCTGGGATTATGGACGGGTTTGGGCTCGTGGACCTTTACCTCTTGGGCGGTTGTCATTCTTTTGACGGTCCTCACGGTTTTGGTTATTTGTCTCAAAAATTTTAAAAAAGATATAAGATTCTTTTTTCTTTTTTTGTCCGGCTTTTTTTTGACATTCCTCCCATTTTTGCTGGCGGCTTTCCGCGAAGGGTACGGGCACCATTTAATGGATTCCTCCGCGGCCAGCCAATGGTTTTCCAGGTCGCACCAGGTTTTAACTTACGCCTCTTATGTAACCTGTTTTTTTTGGGGCAACCTCCAGCCGGGCGCCTCCTACGCTCCTTCCTGGGGCGGGATGTTAAATCCTTTTTTAGCCTCCTGCTTTTTTTTCGGGTTAGCGGAGCTTTTTCACCATCGGAAAAACAGTTTGTCCCTGTGGCTGGCTTTTGGTTTCCTGATCTGTCTTTTACCCGGGTTTTTATCGGCGGATTATGTGGAGTTTAACCGGGTGATTCAGGCCTTGCCGTTCCTGCTGATGATCACAGCCATCGGGTTGGAAAAGGTTTTGGTGGGGTTTTCCAAGAATAAAGGGGCGGTTATTTTCATCATTCTCGCTCTTCTATCAACCGGATTGGATTTGACCCATTTATTAAAGCCTCAATTAGAAGAGCCCTGGTCGAGATTAGAGTTTAAGCGGGAGGTGCCGGACGATAGTTTTAAGGCCTATAAAATATTGGAAGAAAATTTTAAAACAAATGGGCCGGGGATCATTTTCACGGAGTTCATGCTTTTGTCCCATGGCCATATGCTCAGCACGACCGCCTATCATTTTAACGCCGCCTTAAATCCAAAATGGGATAAAGATAAGGCCCAATGGGCCGGCGTCATTGTAAACCGCCAATATCAGCCGTTTCTTTTAAAGCGATTTCCCGATTCAAAATGGACCTTCGTGACGAACGAGCCGGCGGACGATGGGGGAACGGCGGTCGGCCTCATTCCGATCGATTCTAATAACCGCACCGTTCTTGAACGATGGAGCCGGGCGCATGATTATTTCCATCAATTAAGTTTTCAGGCGGAAAATATCCTTAACAACAAGCAAACCTACGATAATGCGGTGAGCCGCTTAGCCGACGGTTATCCCTTGATGAAGGGAGATCCTTTTCTGGAGTCGGTTTTCGGCGAGTGGCTGGCCCAATACCACTATGGGCCGACCTGTCAAAAAAATATATCGGTGATCCAAGGGGCCATTGCCCGTGGTTATCCCTCGCCGCATTTGTATTACAAACTCGGGGGATTTTTTATCGTGAACCATCAATTCGCTCAGGCCCGGCAGGCTTATGAGGCGGCCGCGAGGTCTCGTTTCAATTACACGAATGCCGCGGATCTGCTGCTTTATTTAAAAACACCGCCGTTGGATATGAAATAAAGTAAAAGAGGGGTTAAAAAATGGATATTTTTTTATTCGTCATTTTAATTTTGATAGCTGTAAAAACTTGGAAGGCTATCGTGGAGTTTCACCCTGACACCCGCTTTGTCCATAAGGGAGAGCCTTGGTATTGGTTTATTTTCTTTAATTTGTGTTTAACCATGATTACCAGCCATTACGATTATCAATTTATTGGAATCGGATTGGTGTTTCAATTGGCTTTGAGCGCTTGGTTCGCGGTCTCTGTCCGCTGGATTATCCATGCCTGCCCCCATAAGACCGGGGTCATGCTTCCCAGCTGGTTCGTTAAGGGGAAGTCGCTGAAATTCTGCTACCGGTGCGGCACCCGATTGTCGAAGGAAGCTCACGCCCATTGGGTTAAGGACAGCTCCTGGACTTATTTTTTGTTTCAGATGCCGCCCCATCTTTTGAAATACGTGGGTGTTTGGCTCGCCCAATCGGTGATGGTCTTGGTTTCCCTTTTTTTGGTTTTAAGAATTCTTAAAAAGCCCGAGCTTCAACAGGAAGCTATTGGAGCGATGATTTTTTTGGTCTTATTGGTGCCGCCCTTTATCTACTTCTTGGGGCGATTTCGAAGATATCTGTCCGAAACCAGGGGATTGATTTGGTGGGCCGATCTTAAAAATTCTTTCGCGGCCTGGGTTTTTATTCTGATTATTTTTTGGGCTTTTGTCCGATTTTTCTTAATTTAGGAGCCATTTGAGACGCGGCTTGACAAGAGCCAAGCGGCTGGGTATAGTCTCAACCTCAGCAGTAAAAATGTTAGGAGAAGCTTAATGTCCTTCGGAATCGCGACAACTCTACTTCTTTTGGTACTTGTAGTAGTTTTGCGTCCGGAGGCGGATCGCTCCTAAAGACGGCTACCAAGCCGCGGGGCCCGCTTCAAACGGGCTTCCGCGGCTTTTTTATTTTAAGGCCACGTATCCCACCGAAGCAAAACCCCAAAACATTGGTTTAAAAGGCTTTTGGCGCTGTTCAGGGCCCATTTAACCCTGAATTAGCCTCGAAAAAGCGTTGGTTTATTGTAAAATCTGGGTCTTTCACGTCCATTAGGCGAGGACCACAAGGGAGAATAACGATGGCTAAGAACAAATTAAAAACCGGGGCTCAAATGGTGGTGGATGTCCTGGTGGATGAAGGTGTGGAAATTCTCTGGGGCCTGACCGGCGGGGCGATCCTCCCGGTTTTTGACGCTCTCTATCAAAACAGCGACCGCATCAAACTTGTCGATACACGCCATGAGCAGGGCGCCATCCACATGGCGGAGGGCTACGCGAAGGCCACGGGAAAAGTCGGGGTTTGTGTGGTGACTTCGGGTCCAGGCGCTACCAATATCGTCACGGGTTTGACCGATGCCTATATGGACTCGGTTCCTCTGGTGGCCATTACCGGCCAGGTCCCTTCCCACTTGATTGGTACGGACGCCTTTCAAGAAGCGGACGTGGTGGGCATCACCCGTTCCTGCACGAAGCATAATTTCCTGGTGAAAAATATTCAGGAACTCCCCCAAATCATGAGGGACGCTTTTTTTATCGCCCGCAGCGGGCGGCCGGGGCCGGTGCTGGTGGATTTGCCGAAGGATATCGCCGCGGCTTCCGCCGAAGTGCCCATGCCGAAGCATTCCACCATTCCCCTGTCCAAGTTCGTGCCGACGCCTGATTTCAATGAAATTGCGAAAATGGCCGAGCTGATCAAGAACGCTAAGAAGCCCCTGATTTACGCCGGCGGGGGAGTCATTAACGCCAACGCTTCCGAGGCGCTGTATAAGTTTGCCCGCAAGACGAATATCCCGGTGACTTTGACCTTGATGGGATTGGGAGCCTATCCGGCGGGAGACCGCCAGTTCATCGATATGCTGGGCATGCACGGCTCCTACCGGGCCAATATGGCCCTGACCTATTGCGACCTGCTGATTGCCATCGGAAGCCGCTTCGACGACCGGGTGACTGGAAAACTCAGCGAGTTTTCGCCCCACTCCAAAAAAATCCACATCGACGTGGATCCCACTTCCATCGGCAAGAACGTCAAGGTGGACGCCCATACCCTGGGAGACATGAACATCATCTTGGCGGCCTTGACCAAACAATCGGTGTCTAAGGAATACGACGGCTGGTACGACGAGTTGGATGCCTGGCAGAAAAAGCATCCCTTGGCTTACGAGCAAAACCCGGCAGGAAAGGTTCTGCCCCAGTTCGCGGTGGATGAGATCTACCGTTTGACGAAGGGCGACGCCATCATCACAACCGAAGTGGGCCAGCACCAGATGTGGGCGGCTCAGTTTTATAAGTTCAATAAAGCCCGCCGTTGGATCACCTCGGGTGGTTTGGGAACGATGGGATTTGGCTTTCCGGCCGCCATCGGGGCCTCCTTCGCTTTTCCCGACGCCACGGTCATCGACATTGCCGGTGACGGGAGTTTCCAGATGACCATGCAGGAATTGGCGGTCATGAAGGAACACGACCTCAACGTGAAAGTCGTGGTCCTCAACAATAAATTTCTGGGAATGGTGAAGCAGTGGCAGGATTTATTTTTCGACAAGCGCTACGCCTCGACTTCCATTCCGGTCCAGCCGGATTTCGTCAAGTTGGCGGAGTGTTACGGCATCAAGGGCTACCGGGCCGACACGCCCAAGGACACGACGCAAGTTTTGGCGGAAGCTTTCAAAACCAAAGGCCCCGCGATCGTGGAAATTGTGGTGGATGAGGAAGAGCATGTTTATCCCATGGTGCCCGCCGGCGCAGCCAACAAGGACATGGTTTTGTCGAAGGAAGAGGATCGCGCCCAGGCCATGGCCTCGATGAAGCTGAAACTAAAAGGGGGCAGGAAATGAGACACACCATATCCGTGATGGTGAAGAATCAGGCGGGCGTCTTGTCCCGCGTCTCCAATCTCTTTTCGGCCAGGGGCTATAACATCGACAGCTTGGTGGTGGGTGTGACCGATGACCCGAAAATTTCCCGCATCACGATCGTGGTGAAGGGCGACGAAAGGATCATTGATCAGGTCGAAAAGCAGCTGAACAAATTGATCGATGTCATCAAGGTGGTGGATCTCACGCACGATGATTTTATCTCCCGGGACCTGGCCCTCATTAAAGTGAAGGCTGAGGCCCATACCCGCAGCCAAGTGATGGAAATTGTCCAATGTTTCGACGGCAAGATCGTGGACGTGGCCTTGAAGAGCTTCATCATCGAGGTGACGGGCAAGGAAAGTAAAATCAACGCCATGGTGGAGCTTTTAAGCAACTATGGCATTTTGGAATTGGTCCGGACCGGCGAAGTGGCTATTTCCCGGGGCAAGAAGGTCCATGAGGAACAGGCGTCGAAGGTCAAGATGAAAGCGGGCAAGGCGGGGCAGGCGAATCTTTAAAAGCAGCCATCGGTTTTTGGCCGTCAGCTGTCAGTAAAAGCAGAAATTTTAGGCTAATAATCCAAGGAGAGAGAAATGGTTAAGATTTATTATGAGCAAGACGCGGATTTAAACGTTCTGAAGGGAAAAACTGTGGCCGTTATCGGCTACGGCAACCAAGGCCGCAACCAGGCTTTGAATTTGAAGGACTCAGGCGTATCCGTGATCATTGGGGCTAGGTCGGAGAAAACGAAACAACAGGCCAAGGCGGACGGTCTCCCGGCCTATGACGCCAAGGAAGCGGCAGCCAAGGCTGATATTATCCAAATCCTCATCCAGGATGACCTCCAGGGAAGCCTCTATAAGAACGACGTGCTGCCGTCTTTGAAAGCCGGCAAGGCTCTGATGTTTTCCCACGGGTTCAACATCCATTTCGGCCAGATCCAGCCGCCGGCGGATGTGGACGTGTTCATGATCGCTCCCAAGGGTCCGGGGCATTTGGTCCGTACGACTTACGTGGACGGAAAGGGTGTGCCGGCTTTGGTCGCCATCCACCAGAACGCCACCGGCAACGCTTTGAAGATCGCCTTGGCTTACGGCAAGGCCATCGGGGCGACCCGCGCGGGCGTCCTCGAAACGACCTTCAAGGAAGAGACGGAAACCGATTTGTTCGGCGAACAGGTGGTTTTGTGCGGCGGGTTGTCCGAACTGATCCGCGCTGGGTTCGAAACCCTGGTGAACGCCGGGTATCAGCCTGAAGTGGCTTACTTTGAGTGCCTGCACGAAGTGAAGCTCATCGTGGATTTGATCTACGAAAAGGGCATCACGGGCATGCGCGACGCCATTTCCACGACCGCCAAATACGGGGATATTACCCGCGGCCGCAGGATCATCACCGAGAATACCCGCCACGAGATGCAGAGGATCTTGGCGGAAATTCAATCGGGTGTTTTCGCCCGGGAGTTCGTGCTGGAAAACCAGGCGAACCGTCCGGTTTATAACTCCA
Organism: uncultured bacterium; assembly: GCA_964531065.1. GTDB lineage: Bacteria > Oederibacteriota > Muellerivitia > Muellerivitales > Muellerivitaceae > PALSA-1180. The sequence goes on along the minus strand of CAZHFP010000016.1, from coordinate 712 downwards.
TTCTGCGTAATGATTCCCAGCACATGATCGAGAAGGTGGGAACCCAGGTGCGGAGCATGTTCAGCTGGATGAAGAAATAAACTGATAGCTGCCAGCTGGCAGCCGAAAGGTCTTAAATGAAGCTGCCCTTTATGCCGGAAACCTGGAGTATGTTTCTGCCCATTTTTTTCACGGGCGGAGGCTTGCTCCTGGCCAGCGGCTATTGGGACAGCTGGATCCTGGGTTTTTTGGGGATCGTGGTTCTGATCGTGGCGGGATTGGTTCTGAATTTTTTCAGGGATTTTGAAAGAGTTCCCGGGAAAAAACCAGGGCCGAAAGAAGTTTTGAGCCCGGCGGACGGCAAGGTGGTGGTGTTGGGTATTGCCCGGGAAAAATTTTATTTAAAAAAGCCGGCACTGCATATCGCCATCTTTATGAATCCCCTGAACAACCATGTCCAGCGGGCGCCTTATGACGGCAAGGTGGTGAAGAAGGTTTACCACCCGGGCGAGTTTTTGGCGGCTTATGACGACAAGGCGGACCTGGTCAATGAGCAGGCCCATCTGGTGGTTGATTTTCTAACGCCTGGAAAAAAACCGAAGTCCGCCGGCCGGGTGGTGGTGAAGCAAATCGCGGGTCTTCTTTGCCGCAGGGTGAAGACGGAGCCCAAGGCGGGGCAAGTGATCCGCCGGGGTGAAAGAATCGGGCGTATTTTATTGGGGTCGCGGGTGGA